>NZ_JBHSMH010000090.1:0-115782 GCF_042655365.1 Cohnella suwonensis
ATGAGGGAAAACCTCACGTCCGGTTTGATGAAGGGGGAGCTGGGAAAGTAAAAGGAGGGCTTCCGCCCTCCAATGAAATTTCAGTTCTCTACTCTACGAGTTGCTTGTATGCGATTGGTGCGGTGGACGAGTACGGATTACGAATTGGCTTTGCGAGTAAGGCGGCGTTGTGCGCGCAGGTCTATCGTTCGTTCTTCCAACGACCTGCAAAAGTGCAGTTTGATTCCGGTAATAATCTGCATCGTGAGAATCAAACTGCATGGGGTGCAGTTTGATTCCCTGGAAATCGCGGATATGAGCCGTTTACGTTATTTAAACTGTAGTAGACGCAGGTTGTTGGTCGACGACGAGGAAAATGGTGAAAACAAACTGTAGTCCATGCAGTTTGTCGCGACGGTGGAGGAAGGAAGTGAGGGGCGGCGAGTGTGCTGGAAAGTGGAATGACGAGAGGGAAGTCCGGGAGCGAGATTGCTGGAATTGCGGAAGCTCCAAGGGATGCATGCGAGGATGCCATCTGCCGATGACAGCATCCTCGCATGGATTCGCCAACCCCCAACCCCCAACTCAAACGCCGAATTGCACGGAGTACAACAAATTTTAAAGGTAAGTCGAATTATTTGGAACTAGTTGTAAAAAGAGCATGTAATTCAGCCCATTTCATCGAAAACCGGCTAAAGTTGAATAACAGATGTCTTTTGTGCAACTAGGCGTTGGAGTCGCGCACAATGTCATCAATTTACTGACATTACTACACTTAGTTGCCCGCTTAAGATGAGCTGAACTAGCCGAGCAAAGCGGCTCGTACCTGTTGAAACGTTACATAAACGCACTATCAAAGGGCCGTCGAGGAAACTCCCTTGACTGTTCTTCTTTGTATCGAAAAAATTAGTTTGACAAATATACACCTGGGGGGTATATTTGAGTTGTGAGAAATACCCCGATGGGGTATGATATGAAACAACGAACGAAGGAGGGGATGCGAAATGACGGAAGACGCGAGCTGCTCGACCGTAGCTGGACATTGCGACACAGCGGGCGACGGCGAGACCGGAAGGAAAAGCCATCACTCGGACAAAATGAAGTCGAACCTGATTTCCCGCTTGAACCGCATCGAAGGACAAATTCGCGGCATCAAAGGGCTTATCGATAAAGATACTTATTGCGACGACGTGCTCAATCAGATCGCGGCCGCGCAATCGGCGCTGAACGGCGTTGGCAAGCTGCTGCTGGAAGGACACATGAAAAGCTGCGTCGTCGACCGGATCCAGTCCGGCGATCACGCCGTCATCGAGGAATTGCTCGTAACGGTCAACAAATTAATGAAATAACCCCAATACGATGAACCTATGGAGGGATTCGATATGACTCAACTGACGTTAAAAGTAGAAGGCATGTCTTGCGGACATTGCGTGAATTCGGTGGAAGGCGCGGTGAAAGGGCTGGGCGCGAGCGCCAAAGTCGATCTGCGCAGCGGCTTGGTAACGGTCGATTACGACGCGGCCCAATTGTCGGCCGACGCGATCAAAGCGGCCATCGAGGATCAAGGCTACGACGTCGTATAGTCGTAAGCGAAATCAAGCGACGGGGTCATCTCGCGATGGCCCCATTATTGGGAGCGAAACATACCCCCGGACAGTATATCCGGACGATAGGGACGAAGACGATAAGCGAAGGACGAAGGTGAAGCGACGATGACGACAGCGACAACGAACGTAACGGAGATTACCCCGGTAGGAGACGGGCAAGCTTCCTTATTCATAACGGGCATGACTTGCGCGGCTTGCGCGAACCGGATCGAGAAGGGGCTGGGCAAGCTCGAGGGCGTCTCGCAAGCAACCGTGAACTTGGCGCTGGAGACGGCCCAAGTGCAATATCGCTTGGAAACCGTATCGGTAGAAGACTTGATCCGCAAGGTCGAACAACTGGGCTACGGCGCGAAGCCGAAGGAAGAAAGAGCGGAGCTGGCCGCGGAAGAACGCGGGGAAGAGCGTAAACGCACGGTACGACGGTACGCGCTGAAATTGGCGGCGTCGGCCGCGTTGTCGTTACCGCTGCTGTGGGCGATGGTCGGCCATTTCTCCTTCACTTCGGGGATCTGGGTGCCGGAACTGTTCATGAACGCTTGGTTCCAGCTCGCGCTCGCGACTCCGGTGCAGTTTATCGTCGGATGGCCGTTCTACGTCGGGGCGTATAAGGCGCTTCGCAACGGGAGCGCCAACATGGACGTTCTCGTCGCCTTGGGGACGTCAGCGGCGTACTTCTATAGCCTCTATCTGACGATCGACACGATCGGCGGGCACGCCCACGGCGTCGAGCTTTACTACGAGACGAGTTCTGTGCTTATTACGCTGATCCTGCTCGGCAAGCTATTCGAGACGATGGCGAAAGGCCGCTCGTCCGAAGCGATCAAGTCGCTGATGGGCTTGCGGGCGAAGACGGCGCTCGTCGTCAGGGACGGCGCGGAGATCAGCGTTCCGCTAGAGGAAGTAACAACGGGAGACGTCGTGCTCGTGAAGCCAGGCGAGAAAATTCCGGTCGACGGAGACGTGCTGGAAGGCGTATCGGCCGTCGACGAATCGATGATTACCGGCGAGAGCATTCCCGTCGAGAAAAGAGCGAGAGACAAGGTCATCGGCGCGACGGTGAACGCGAACGGCATGCTTCGCATCCGGGCGACGCAAGTCGGCGGAGAGACGGTGCTGTCGCAAATCATCCGCGTCGTCGAGGAAGCGCAAGGCTCCAAAGCGCCGATTCAACGCGTCGCGGACGTCATCTCCGGCATCTTCGTTCCGATTGTCGTGGGTATCGCGATCGTCGTGTTCCTCGTCTGGCAGTTCGTTATCGATAGCGGCAACTTCTCCGGCGCGCTGGAGAAAGCGATCGCGGTACTCGTCATCGCTTGCCCGTGCGCCCTTGGATTAGCGACGCCTACGTCGATTATGGCTGGCTCCGGCCGGTCGGCAGAGCTCGGCATCTTGTTCAAAGGCGGCGAGCACTTGGAAGCGACGCATCGCGTGAACGTCGTCGTACTCGACAAGACGGGGACGGTCACGAAAGGCAAACCGGAGTTGACCGATATCGAGATCGCGGACGGCGCCGACGAGGACGGAAGACTGCTCGCCCGGTTCGCGGCGGCGGAGCGGCGGTCCGAGCATCCTTTGGCCGAGGCGATCGTCTCCGGCATCGCGGCCAGAGGCGTGACGGCGCCCGAAGCGGAGGCGTTCCAAGCGATACCCGGGTACGGCGTTCAAGCGACGGTGGAAGGGCGCGAGCTGCTCGTCGGCACGCGCAAGCTAATGAACGAACGCGGCGTCGATATCTCTGCCGCGGAAGCCGGGATGCTCGAGCTGGAGCAGCAAGGCAAGACGGCGATGCTCGCGGCGGTCGACGGGCGTTACGCGGCCATGGTCGCCGTCGCGGACACGATCAAGGAAACGTCGAAGGAAGCGGTCGCCAAGCTGCTCGCGTCCGGCATCCGGGTCGTCATGATCACCGGCGACAACGAGCGGACCGCGCAAGCGATCGCGCGGCAAGCCGGCATCGACGAAGTGGTAGCCGAAGTGTTGCCGGAAGGAAAGGCGCGCGAAGTCAGGAAGCTGCAGGAAGCGGGCAACGTCGTCGCCATGGTCGGCGACGGCATTAACGACGCTCCGGCGCTCGCGACCGCGGATATCGGCATGGCGGTCGGCACCGGCACGGACGTGGCGATGGAAGCGGCGGACGTGACGCTTATGAGAGGCGACCTTAACGCGATTCCGGACGCGATCGGGATGAGCCGCAAGACGATGCGCAATATTAAGCAAAACTTGTTCTGGGCGCTCGCTTACAACGTCGTCGGCATTCCGGTAGCGGCGAGCGGTTTTCTGGAGCCTTGGCTGGCCGGCGCGGCGATGGCGCTCAGCTCGGTATCGGTCGTGCTCAACGCGCTCAGACTGCAACGGGCAAAGCCTTAACGAACGAAAGCGATGGAGGAACGACTATGAGAAAAATGGGAATAGCGGCATTGGCGATCGTATTGACGGCTGGTTTGCTGGCGGGGTGCGGCAAGAAAACGGATCACGCAACGATGGAACACGGAAGCATGGCCTCGGAATCGGCGGAAGCGTCGCATGCCGCTTCGAACGGCGATGGGCACGTGGGACACGACGAAATGGAGGGAATGGGCGAAGAAGAGGCTAAGCCCTCCACGACCGCGGAATGGCAATGGGAAGATGGGGATAGCGGGGCGCTCGAATTTAACGAAGAGAACCCGCTCATGATTCGGATCACGGACGAGAACGGCAAACCGGTCGAGAAGTTTAAGTTGAATCACGAGAAGCTGATGCATCTGATCGTCGTCAGAAGCGATCTCATGCATTATCAGCATATTCACCCCGAGTACGAGGGAGACGGTCGATTCGTCGTGTCGGTCGATTTCCCGACGGGAGGGACGTATAAGTTGTTCGCGGATTATATCCCGGAGAACGGTTCGGCAACGACGCATTCCGTTGCGGCTGACGTAACCGGGAAAGGCGGAGTCGCGCCCACGCCCTTAGTACCGGATATCGAAACGTCCAAAACGGAGGGAGGCACGACGGTTTCCCTTCAACTGGACGGCGCCAAGGCGGGCAAAGAGACGAAGCTGACTTACCATTTGACGGACGAGAAGACGGGTAAGCCGGTTACCGATCTAGAGCCCGTGCTCGGCGCGATCGGGCACGTCGTCATCCTGGACGAGGGAGCGGAACGTTACTTGCACGTTCATCCCGTCGTCGAGGACGCTAAGGGGCCGGACGCCGAGTTTATGACGACGTTCCCCGTCGCGGGCTTGTACAAAATCTGGGGGCAGTTCAAGCGCGACGGCAAAGAGTTCACCGTGCCGTTCGTCGTTCGAATAACATAACGATGCTTGACGAACAAAAAGATGACCCTGCGCGAACCCTGCGCGAAGGTCATCTTTTTGTTTACGGCGTGACGGCCGGTTTCTCCGGCGGCGCGTCGGGCCGTTCCTCGACCGTCTCGTCGTCTGCCGGGTCGTAAAGGCCGGACTTCCGTCTGAACCATCTGAACAAGTGGGTCGTGATGACTTTCAGGATGGCGTAGCCCGGCACCGCGAGAATGATGCCGACGAGACCGAACAGGTTGCCCGCCGTCAAGATCGCGAAGATGATCGTGATCGGATGAACCCTCATCGCCTTGCCCATCACTTGCGGCGAGATGACCTTGCCTTCGATTACTTGAACGATCGTCCAGATGATCGCCATCTTCAGCAGCATGATCGGCGACGTGACCATCGCGACGACGAGCGCGGGCATGATGGCGATGGCCGGTCCGACGTAAGGGACGACGCTCGTGCAGGCGGCGATGACCGCGAGGACGAGCGAGTAATCGAGGCCGATAATCAAATAGCCGATGTAGAGCAATAAGCCGACGCAGAAGCTGACGAGAATCTGGCCGCGAATGTACGAGCTGATCTGTTGGTTCATCTCCAGCAGCACGCGCAAGGCGCGACCGCGAAGCGCCGACGGCGCGAAGTCGAGCACGTACGGCGTCAGCTTCTTGCGATCGCGAAGCAGGTAGAACAAGATAAGCGGCACGGTGATAATAGAGAGAATCGTATGCGTGACGCGGCTGACGAGCCCCCCAATGCCGGACCACGCGTTGTTCAGAACGGAAGACACTTGGCCGGAGAAATCGTGCGCCAGCTTCGACGTGTCGATGCCGAGCGTGCTCTGGATCTGGTTAAAAGAATCGCTGCCGACCCATTCCTCGAACTTGGCTTGCGCGTCTTGGCTGTAATCCGGGAACGAAGAGACGAGACCCGAGATTTGATCGCTGAGCAGCGGGACGACCCGCATGACGATAATCGTGATCGCGGTGGCGATAATCAAGTACAGGACGGCGATCGTGTAGCCGCGGGCGATGTTGCGCCTCTCCAGGAAGTCGACGATCGGATTGAGCAGATAGAAGCCGACCCCCGTCAACAAGAATGGCAGGAACACCGTCTCGAGCACGACGATGAACGGGTGGAAGATGTACGAGATTTTGTCCAAGACGAAAATATTCAAGCTGATTAATAGAATGACGACCAGGACGAGAACGACCTGCTGGTTCAGCAGCATCCACTTGACCCGGTCCGACCATTTGCGCTTCGCCGTTTCCACGGAAAACCCTCCCTTACGATACTTCCTATTTTAACCGACGGCGGCTCGGAACACCAACGGAATTGGTGCGGTATCGAACGCGGATCGCCATTTCGAATGCAGCCAGTTCGCTTGCTGTCGGTTCGGCTTCATTCGGGCGCTCTTTACAGAGACGTAACGGTCTGCTATATTATCCCTGTTAATTGTTAACCTAAGAATACGAACTTGGTTAACAATTGGTTTTAGAAGGGGAGGTGATCATCTTGTCGGCTCGGTATGAACGTCTCGCGGCTATGAATAAAGCGTATTTATGGCATCCTTTTACCCAAATGAGAGACTACGAAAACACCGACCCTCTGATCATAGAGCGCGGTGAAGGCATCATGTTGTTCGACGTTCAGGGACGCGCGTACTACGACGGTTTCTCGTCCGTATGGCTTAACGTGCATGGGCACAACGTGCCTGAACTGAACGAAGCGATCGCGGATCAGTTAGGAAGGGTCGCCCATTCAACGCTGCTCGGAATGGCGAATATCCCAGCCATCGAGCTTGCCGCGAAATTGGCGGAAATAACGCCGAATGGCTTAAACAAAACGTTTTACTCCGATTCGGGAGCTACCGGCGTCGAGATCGCGATCAAAATGGCTTTTCAATATTGGAGTAACCGAGGGAATACGCGTAAAAAGACTTTCGTCACGATGGATCAAGCGTATCACGGAGATACGATCGGAGCGGTCAGCGTCGGCGCGATTCCGCTCTACCATGAAGTGTTTCGTCCGATGTTGTTTCCTTCGCATGTCATTCCGTATCCGTATGGATATCGCCATACAGGCGGTGCGCCAGGCGCAAAGGAAGCGACTTTAACCGCATTGCGCTTATTGCTGGAGACGAGCGGAGACGAGATCGCGGCACTCATCGTGGAGCCGATCGTGCAAGGAGCGGGGGGGATGATCGTCATGCCTTCGGGTTGCTTGCGCGAGATGGCCGAGCTTTGCCGCGAGCATGACGTGCTTCTGATCGCCGACGAGGTCGCGACGGGATTCGGACGGACGGGCGCCATGTTCGCCTGCGATCTGGAAGGCGTTACGCCCGATCTCATGGTCGTCGGCAAAGGGCTGACGGGCGGGTACTTGCCCGTTGCCGCGACGCTTGCGACGGACGAAGTGTACGGCGCCTTCCATGCCGACTACCTGGAGCGGAAAACTTTTTTCCATGGCCATTCTTACACGGGCAACCCGCTTGGTTGCGCCGTCGCCTTGGCTAGCTTGAAACTGCTCGAAGAGCGAAACATGGTTCAAGGCGTTATCGCGAAAGAATCGTTCGTGCGGCGGAAGCTGAAGGCGCTCGAGGAAAGGCCGCATGTCGGAGAAATTCGTCAGAAGGGCTTGATGATCGGGATCGAACTCGTACGGGACAAGGCGTTGCGCGAGCCATTCGCTTGGGAGGATCGGATCGGCGTTCGCGTGGCCGCTCGCGCCAGGGAACTCGGCATGCTCACTAGGCCGTTGGGCAACGTCATCGTATTCATTCCGCCTCTTGCCAGCACGGAAGACGAGCTGGACGTCATGACGGATCTATTGACCGCATCCATCGTCGATGTTACCGAAGGTCAATCGTCCGCATGATCGGGACGCGCGGATTATTCGTGACCGGAACGGATACCGGCGTCGGGAAGACGATGGCGACGGCGGCGCTTGCCGCGACGCTTCGAGCCGAGGGGCTGAATGCCGGAGTCTGGAAGCCCGTCCAGTCCGGCACCCTATTAGGAAATGGCGTTACGGATGCGGAACGGTTGCTTCGGCTCTCGGGTATCGACGAGCGGCCGGAGGCCGTGGCGCCTTATACGTTCGAAGCGCCGCTAACCCCGCTGCTTGCCGCCAAGCATTCCGGAGCGACCCTTTCGTTAGAGGGAATTATTGCGGCTGGTCGACCTCTGTTCCAACGTTACGAGGCATTGCTCGTCGAAGGCGCAGGCGGCGTTGCCGTACCGCTTACGGAGAATCGTCTGATGATCGACTTGATCTCGGAGCTTCGCATGCCGGTTCTGATCGTAGCCCGTTCCGGACTCGGAACGATTAATCATACGCTCTTGACGGTATCGCTGTTAAGGCAACGCGCAATCCCGGTCATAGGCGTGATCATGAACGACGGTCCGCAGGCAACGCATGAAGATCCGAGCATCGCGACGAACGCGGAGCTTATCGAACGTTACGGCGCAGTGAAAGTCCTTGGCCGTTTGCCCAGCTTCCGCGGAGAGGCGAATACGGAAATGCTAATACGCGCCGTTCGATCAAGGATTCATTTCGCGCCTATCAGGCAGCTGTTTTCATAAACGACAACCGATCGGAGATGAACGAGAATCCATGAATAACGCAACGAAGTGGCAATCTCTTGCCGACAAAGCGCTGAACGGGGAACGATTGACGATTGACGAAGGGCTTGCCGTCCTGGAAGCCGATCATGACGATGTCCTGTCGCTCATGCATGCCGCTTTCCAGGTCAGGAAATTTTTCTTCGGCAAAAAAGTGAAGCTGAATATGATCATCAACGCCAAAAGCGGCCTATGCCCCGAAGACTGCGGCTACTGCTCGCAATCTATCGTATCTACGGCGCCGGTCAAGAAATACTCGCTGCTCGACAAAGAAACGCTGCTCGCGGGAGCCAGAGAGGCGATGGCTCGCAAGGCGGGGACCTATTGCATCGTTGCCGCCGGCAAGGGTCCGACGGACAAGGAACTGGATCAGGTCGCGGAAGCGGTGAAGGAAATCCGCGATACGATGCCGCTCAAGATTTGCGCATGTTTGGGCATTCTGAAGAACGATCAGGCGGAGCGCCTTGCGGAAGCAGGGGTTCACCGCTATAACCATAACTTGAACACGAGCAAAGCGAACTACCCGTCTATCACGACGACCCATACGTATGATCAGCGCGTCGAAACGATAGAGAAAGTAAAGTCCCGAGGCATGTCTCCTTGCTCCGGCGTCATTATCGGAATGGGGGAGACGAACGTGGAAATCGTCGAAATGGCCCATGCTTTGCGCGAGCTTGACGCGGACTCGATTCCGATCAATTTCCTCAATGCGATTCCGGGAACCCCGCTTGAACATGCCGGGCGCACTCCGCCAATGCAAGCGCTAAAAGTATTGGCATTGTTCCGGTTCGTCTGCCCTTCCAAAGAAATTCGCGTGGCGGGTGGACGAGAGGTTAATCTCCGTTCGCTTCAGCCGTTATCTCTATACGCGGCTAATTCTCTCTTCGTGGGCGACTATTTAACGACGGAAGGGCAAGACGTCTCGTCGGATCATAGTATCATTGAAGATTTGGGCTTCGAAATCGAATTAAACGCGTTATAAGGAGGGCGGACGATGGATGGGCTGGCAAATGAGCTAGAAGCGTTAAATCGCGCGTCGTCGGTTCGCCGTTTACTGGACAGCGCGTCCATTCCCGATCGCCCCGGCTATATATTACGAGGAAATCGCGCGCTGCTCGACTTATGTTCGAATGATTATTTGGGGCTTGCCCGGCATTCGGCCATCGCGGAAGCGATGCGCGATTCGCTCCTGACCGAAGGAGCCGGCGCAGGCGCTTCCCGGTACGTGACCGGCAACTTTCCGTCTTACGGGCTTCTCGAAAAAGCGTTGGCCGAATGGCAGAACCGCGAAGCGGCGCTTGTGTTCGCGAACGGATATATGGCGAACGTCGGCGTAATCGGCGCGCTAGCGAGCCGGGGCGACGTCGTATTCAGCGATCGGTTCAACCATGCGAGCATCGTCGACGGGATCGCGATCAGTCGCACCGAGCATGCCCGGTATCGTCATAACGATATGGAGCATTTGCGCTTTTTATTGAATAAATACCGCGACAAGCGGCGCAAGCTGATCGTTACGGATGCCGTATTCTCCATGGACGGCGATAGGGCCCGGTTGACCGAGCTGGTTGCGCTCAAAATGGAATACGGTGCCATGCTGATGGTCGACGAGGCGCACAGCGGCGGGATTTACGGACAACGCGGCGAGGGATTGGGGCATGAGCTCGGGCTGGAGAACGACGTGGATATTCATATGGGGACGTTCAGCAAATCGTTCGGCGTCTACGGAGCTTACGTGTGCGGGAGCAACACGCTTATCCGGTGGCTCGTGAATAAAGCAAGGCCTCTGATGTATTCGACGGCGCTGCCTCCTTCGGTCGTAGCCGGTATTGCCAAGTCGCTGGAGCTCGTGCGGACGGAGCATTGGCGTCGCGAGCGGCTGTCCGCGGCAAGCCGGGTTTTTCGTTCTTCATTAATTGAAGCGGGATTTAACGTCGGATCGGATGATACTCCGATCGTTCCTCTGCTCGTGGGCGATAACGATAGGGCCTTGAGATTCAGCATCGCATTAGAGGAGGAAGGCATAGCCGCGGTAGCCATTCGTCCGCCGACCGTACCGGCAGGAACGGCGCGTATCCGCTTTACTTTGTCGGCTTCGCATACCGTAAACGAACTGAAAGAAGCGGCTGCGCGTATTCGCGGCATCGGCCTTCGATTGGGAGTGTCGGATTCGTGCAACGGGAGTTAAGCGGGACGATGATGTGGCTGACCGGATGGAGCATGCCGGCAAGCACATTCGATCGGCTACGGGATCAGTTGCCGGACTTTCGTCATGTTTCCGTAAATTACAGCAGGGTCGAAAGTGCCGATGAGATGTTAGAAATGACGGAATCCGCCGCAACAGCTCTATCGTCGTCTCGCGACGGCCCGCTCTTCATCATGGGCTGGTCGCTCGGGGGAGTATTGGCGCTAAGACTCGCGGCGCTAAAGTTGGCGGACGGCCTAGCGTTGTTCTCGACGACGGCGAAATTCACCCGGCCCGTGGACGAGGCGGATCGCGGATGGGCGGATGCTTACGTTAGACGGATGATCCATGGCATCCGGAAAGAACGGCATGCCGTCGAAGAAAAATTTCGGAGGCTGGCATTCGGCGAGACGGAATGGAGAGTCGGTTACGGCGATGAATTCCCTATCGCGGGCAGTTGGTCGGATTCCGCGCTAATCGCCGGACTCGAAGTCCTTCGCGGCGTGGAATGCCTGACCCGATTGCGGGGAATCGAGTGTCCGGTTCTTCTTGTTCACGGTAAAGAGGATCGCATATGCCCATACGCGGCGGCGGTGGAGTTATTCACGGGATTGCCTCGCGCGAAGCTGTTGACCCTTCCCGGAAGCGGGCACGCGCCGTTCCTTGGTAGGGAAGCGGATTTGGCCGAATCGCTAAGGAGCTGGTGGCATGATCGATAGAAAATCGGCGATAAGGCGTCAATTTAACCGAAGCGCCGCAGGCTCCTACGATGCTCATGCCCATGTTCAGCGAATCATGGCTCATAAGCTTTCTAACTCTCTCGAATCTTGGAGACGCGAAGGGGATAACGACGCGCCTCGTATTCTCGAGATCGGTTGCGGAACCGGCATGCTGACGGAAATCATGGTCAACGATTGGCCCAACTCGTCCATTACCGCGATTGATATCGCGCCCGCAATGATCGCGGCGGCCGAACGGCGCGTTAGAACGAGCTTCGCGGAGGGTTCCGCCCATGGCGAAAGGCGATCGTCCCGCGTTCGCTTCTTGCATGCGGATGTCGAAGCATGGTCGGCCAGCGCTTCCCCATCCTCGTTCGATCTCATCGTTTCCAGCGCTTGTTTTCAGTGGTTAAACCGTCCGAAGCAAACGTTGGAGAACCTTCGACGGATGCTTTCCCCCGGAGGTCTGATCGCATTCGCGACGTTCGGTCCGGAAACGTTCCGCGAGCTGCATGCGTCATTCGATGCCGTATACCGTGCCAATGGCAACAATCCGGAGCGGCACGGGCTATCGTTTCAATCGGCGGATCAGTGGGGAAGTTTACTGAAGGAAACAAGATTCTCGACGATCCGATGCGAGCGCTTGGTTCATACGGAAACACATGCTTCCGCGAGGGAGTTCCTTCACTCCGTCAAAGCGCTTGGAGCCAGCGCCTCGGAAGCTGCCGCTTCGCGCGGCTTCGGTTCGAGGCGACTGATCGCCGGCATGTATGAAGAGTACGAGCGTAGTTTCAGTTTGCCGGGAGGCGTCGCCGCGACTTACGAAGCGTTATTCGTCGCGGCCCGGAAAATCGATCCTCCGGCTAATCCCGGGTTTGAGAAATGAACGTCTTCAAGACCGCGTCCTCGACCGATCCGACATACGGAACGGTCTTTTTTCTATTTCCGCGCGTTTCCCGCCGAACCGACAAAGCTTCCCCCATTCCTCGCCGACCGTTTGACATGCTTCTCGCAGGCGTCCCGGTACACTCTATCTAGCCTACCAAACGGAGGGAAACGATAGGATGTACCGCGGAATAAAGATGCTTGTTTTCGTGCTCGTATTCGCCGTTTCGTCACAGCAGATCGTTAATGCCGGCAGTCTTTTTTCGCATGAATGGAATCGGAGTCCGGCGCAGGCCGAGGCGTTCCCGCCGACGTACTCGAACGTGGAAGGAGTGCTGACGTTCCGGGGGACGAACGAGAGAAGCGCGCCTTCATACGGCACCGTCGACATGAAGACGTACCAACCGATGATCGCGTGGACTAAAAGAACGAAGTCGAGCTCGTGGGGCGGGGGAGCGGGATGGACGGGGCAGCCGGCCATCGTGAAATGGTCGCCGGAGGTGCTGCGGACGATGAACGTGAAGCCGAAGTTTCATTCGAAACCGGGTTTCACGGAAGTGATCTACGCCTCGCTCGACGGTTACGTGTACTTCCTCGATCTGGATACGGGGGAAGAGACGCGGAATCCGATTAGAATCGGCAATCCGATCAAGGGAAGCGTGTCCGTCGACGCGCGGGGGTACCCGCTCTTGTACGTAGGCGAAGGCATTCCGGAGAACAAGACGATCGGGTTTAACTTGTTCAGCCTTATCGACCAGAAGCGGTTGTTGCGGGTGAACGGTTACGATTCCTATGCCTATCGCAAAGGCTGGGGAGCGTTCGACAGCTCGGCCGTGTTTAACCGTCTGGACGATACGCTGACGGTCGGCGGGGAGAACGGCATCGTCTATCATCTGAAGCTGAATACGAAGTTCGAACCGGACAAGAAGAAGCTCTCGATCGATCCGGTCATCAGCAAGTACCGATATAAGATCCCGGGCAACAATTACCAAGGCATCGAGAACTCCATCGCGACTTACGGAGATTACGCTTATTTCGCCGATAACGGCGGCAGCTTGCAAGCGATGAACGTCAAGACGCACTCGCCCGTCTGGAATCTCGCCCCGATCGACGACACGGACGCGACGATCGCGATCGAAGCGGAAGACGGCGTGCCTTTCCTCTATACGGGAACCGAGGTCGACAAGCAAGGCCGCAAGGGCTTTGCCCATATTCGCAAAATCAACGGGCTGACCGGGGCCGTCGTCTGGGAGATGAAATACGCCAGCTTCTCTTTGCTCGGCGCCCATCCGGTCAACGGGGGGTTACTCGCGACGCCGGTGATCGGCAAGAAGACGATCTCGGATCTCGCGATATTCACGATCGCCAGGTACGGATCCTTCAGCGGCGGCCTCATGGTCGCGTTGGACAAGGAAACGGGCAAGGAAGCTTGGCGGCTGCCGATGAAGGATTACGCTTGGTCGTCTCCGGTCGACGTGTACGATCTCGCGGGCAACGCGTCATTGCTGCAAGCGAACTCGGTCGGGCTCGTCTCCGTCATCGACGCGAAGACCGGCAAAGTTCGCGGCTCGCTGGACATCGGGACGAACATCGAGTCTTCGCCGGCGGTATTTAACGATATGGCGGTCGTCGCTTCGCGCGGCGGGTTGATCTATGGGATCAAGCTGAATTAGCTTCGCGGCGCGTTATCTTTAGCCGATGAGGTTCCAGAGCCGGGGGGCGTCGCTTCGACGATCCGCCAAGGGGATTCCGGCGTCTCTCTCTTGAAGGCGAAACGGAACGTGCCGCCGCGACCCGCGCCGCCTAGGCCGTAGACGGTGACGGGCAGATCGACCGAGGCGTTCAAGGCGTCGGCGGCGAGTCTTCCGGCGTCTTCCGGCTGCTTGCGGAGCGAATCCGCTTTAATCCGGATCGACTTGAGCGTCCGCATTCGTTCGACGAAGCGGTCGAGCGTCGAAGCCGGCATGTCCGGCCAGATTTGCATGAGCAGTTCCGAGTCGCGTTGATGAAACGCTTCGACGAAGCTGGCGGCGATCATATAAGGAGTAGCATGGTCCAAGTAAGGCCGCAGGTTTCCTGCGGCCTTATTGATCATGAGCTGATGCGACGGGTCGGGGTATTCGGATTTGTGCGACGAACTGCCGAGAAAGTGGATGCACGAGTGGCCTTTGAAGTCGTTGTCGGGTATCCCGTCCCCGCCGTGCGGCATGCCGTTCATGGAAGCGGCGATCTTATGGCCGTCTTCCGTGACGACGACGATCGCCCGGCGATCCCAGCTCCATTCGCCGCCGTAGATCGTCTTCATGATCCGCGAATCTTCCTTCCCGATCGGCTGCACGTCGGCATGATCGCTGCCGGCCCGGCGTTGCACGCGGAACGATAGTCCGGACTCGAGGTCGACGACCGTGAAGATGCTCTTGCGAGGGATGATCGAGCGCGCCTCGTTCCAAGGGAGCAACCGGCCGTAATGGGCGTTTCTCGCCGCTTCGGCGTAGATCAACAACCGGGAAGCGACGGCCTGCGGCAAGATCAACATGCGGGAAGCGTCCTCGTCGAGCAGATTGCCGGAACGGTCGATGCGATGGACGCTGCCGCTGCCTGAGGTAGCCGATCGCGCGACGACCTCGACGTCGGGCCATGCGACCGAGGCACGAACGGGATCGACCTGCGCGTATGGCGCCTTGTAGATCGCCTTCGCGATCCGCGAGCTCTCTATCGTTAACGTCGTTAACAACTCCGAACGAGAGCTTGATTTGACGATCATCTCGACGGTTAACGGTTGCGCGGCCGGTCGCGTCTGCACTGAAGGAATCGAAGGCGCAACCGCGACCGCGGACGCTGACACCGAACCGCTCGTCATTAACGCTATAGAGAGCATTATAAGTTTCATTCCGATGACCTCCGTTCCTGCACCTATTTTCGACGAAACGACCGCCATTTATGTTGAGCGATTTGGATAATCCCAGAGTGGATGACGAAGCTTATAGAGGAGTTCAATAGGGAGCGATACGGAAACAGCGAATCGGAGGCGATGGGATTGGGTTGGCACGCGATAAGCGGCATCGTGCTGTTGCTCGGACAGTTGGGACAGACGCTGCCGCTGCCGGATCGATTAACGATTACGCAAGAGGGCGCCGCGATCGCTCAAGTGAAGCGTGCGGAATACGAGCTGCCTCCAGGCGGACTGCCGTTCGTCGACGTCGACCGGCTGGAACATCTCACGGATAAACTCGATAAGCTCGTGAATCGCCCTCCGGCGGACGCCGGACTGGATGCGGGCATGGGCATCGTTCCCGAGAGGATGGGCTACCGGCTCGATCGTCGGCAATTCGCGGAGCGGTTCATGCGATTCATGGCCGAAGGAGCCTCGAACGGGCTGGAAGCGCCGCAGAAAGCGATCTATCCGAGGGTAGACAGCGAGATGTTGTTGACACTGAAGGAAAAGCAGATCGGCCAATATACGACTTACTTCAATTCCAACAACAAGAGCAGAACGAACAATATCGTCTTGGCCGCCAAGGCGATTAACAACCAATACGTATTCCCGGACGAGACGTTTTCCTTTAATCAGCGGGTTGGCTACAGATCGGCGGCGAAGGGTTATACCCGCGCGAAAATCATCGTCAGAGGCGAGGTGTCGGAAGGGATCGGCGGAGGCATCTGCCAAATCTCGTCGACGTTGTTCAACGCGGTCGATCGGGCGGGACTCGAGATTCTGCAGCGCTATTCCCATAGCCGCAACGTCACTTACGTGCCGCCGGGACGCGACGCGACCGTCAGTTGGTATGGCCCGGACTTCGTCTTCCGGAACAAATACAACATGCCGGTGCTCGTGCGCGCCACCGTATACGGAGGGGCGGTGTCGGTGACGTTGTATTCCGCCGAGACGATCGCCTTGAAGAAGCGAAGCGTGCCTAGCGCGTCCAAGCGGTTGCCGGAGGAAGTGCCCGCGGATCGGGGCGTGCATCTGCCGAATAGGTTCGATTCGCCGGGCGGTGCCGGAGGGTCGCGAGGAATGAATTCGTCGGCGAGTTGAAAAACAACGCGAGCTTCGATTAGCGGTACGTCGACGAGGCGGAAGCTCGTATGGGCATGCTTGGCAATCGCTATTACGCGCAAATCACGATTCTTCCAATTTCTCGGAGAAGGCGCTTTCTCTGGGAGGTGACTAGCCGAAGCAAGCGGAGCTCGTGTTCAAGTCGAACAGCTATTACAACTTCGTCGCCGGACAGATCAGCGAGAACGCCGCGAATGAGCTGAAGGAGAAGCTGTCGCACAGCTTGACGGAAGCTTATTCGCGCGGCATCTTCGGCGAAGCCGGAAACAAGTTGGCCGCCGGCGCGACGAAGGCAGAGCAAGGCGCCGTGGCGCTTAAAGTCGGCACGCAAGCAGCAAGATCCGCTCCGACGACGAGATGATTAGGCTGCTGGCGCAGCCTGTCGCCATCCGGTCGAACGAGGAGCGGAAGGTGTCGGTATACGGGGCGGGTATCGCGCCTTACTTTATATCGATGGCGCTGTTCGCGGGCTCGCTCGTCGTGTAGCGGACGGCGACTCGTCCTCGCCGATGCCGGATGGAGACGGAATGGTGCCGATGAAAGCTTCGAGCGCTCGGCTCATGGCGGCATCCTTGCGGGTAATGAATTCGGTTCGCATATGGGCGAAAGAAGGAGGAAGGGAAAACGCGCGCAACGTTCCGTCTTTCTCCAATTTCCCGCTGACCGATCTCGGCATCAGCGAGATGCCAAGGCCGGCGCCGACGCCGCCAATAATGGCTTCGAGCGTACCGAATTCCATCGTCGCCGTACGGTCGCGTCCCGTCGTCTCGAGCCAGCTTTCCAGCACCTCGCGGTAGGAGCAGCCGATGCTGAATACGAGCACCGGCTTTTTCAACGCGTCCGGGAGATCCCGGACGGCCGGCGGAGCGACGATAACGAGCTCTTCGTCGAACGCGTGCATCGACCGCAGCACCGGATGGTTGCACGAGCAACCGATAAAGGCGCCGTCCAGCTCGTAACGGAGCACTTTGTCGATTAATCCTTGGGAGTGGCTCGTCGTCAAGGAAAGACTGACGTCGGGATGTTCGCGGTGGAAGGAGGCGAGAAGCTTCGGCAAGCGAACGGCCGCCGCCGTCTGCGTCGAACCGATCGCCAGCGGTCCGCCGGGCTTGTCGGACCACGATACGGCTTTCGTCGCTTCGTCCAACAAACCGACGATTTTATCCGCGTAGTCGAGCAGCGTTTTGCCTGCCGAGCTTAGGATCATGCCTCGGTTATGGCGATGAAAGAGCGCGGTTCCTAGCTCCGTTTCCAGCTGTCGGATTCTCGCCGTCACGTTCGATTGCACGTAGCCGAGCTTTTCCGCCGCCTTCGTGATCGTCCCTTCCCGCGCAACCGCTTGAAAAATACGCAATTCGGCGCTTTCCATTCGATCGATCTCCTTTTTTGCGGCTGATATCATTAATTGTGATGCAAATTATCTGTAACATTCATTATACATAATACAAGAACCCTCTTACACTGGGATTACAGACAGGATAAACGGAGGGAACGAAATGAGTAAATTCAAATACGCGAGCCTCGTGCTCGCGACGACGCTGTTGATGGGGCTAGCTTTTCCGGTCGGCAAAATCGGGATCGGTTACGCGCCGCCGTTTTTCCTGATGGGCATCCGTTTCGTCGTCGCGGGCGGCATATTGGCGGCTATCGCCGGGAGAAACGGGAGACCGCGGGAGACGCGATCCTGGCTGCGGGCGGCGACGATCGGCATGTTCCAATCCGCGGGCGTCATGGGCTGCGCTTACTACAGTATGAGGTGGGTGTCGTCCGGAGAATCGTCCATTCTCATCTCCCTTAATCCGCTGCTCGTCATCGTGCTCGGTTCGCTGCTGCAACGAATTCGCTACCGCTTCAGCCAGTGGGCGGGCGTCGCGATCGGCTTCTTCGGCATATTGACGGCTTTCGGATTCCGCGTCGGTTTCCAGCCCGGCACTTGGATCGGCATCGGAGGCGCGTTTTGTTTCGCGGCAGCGACGCTGACGACGAAGAGATGGGGCGGCGGCTTCGATATGAAGGCGCTCGCCGGTTACCAGATGCTGTTCGGCGGATTATTGCTGCTCCTATTAAGCATGGCGACCGAACGCCCGAGGTTCGATATTGTGCCGGCATCCATACTCGCTTTGGTCTGGCTGATCGTCTTCTGTTCTATCGCGCAATTCCTACTTTGGTATTACCTTTTGAGCCATGGGGATGCCGCGAAGACGAGTGCCTTCTTGTTTCTGATGCCGCTGTTCGGCGTGCTGACCAGTTGGCTGCTACTCGGCGAACGGGTGCATGCGTCCGTCTACGCGGGAGGTGCGCTCGTCTGCCTCGGCATTTACCTTGTCAATCGGGAGCCGGCCGCGGGAGGAAAGTCGATGCGGAACATGCTACAATGGGGAGGTGGAAAAAGTAGCCGATCGGCCAAGGAGAGGATCCGCGATGGATGTGAAACTGTTCACGGTTGAAGAAGCGAACGGGCTGTTGCCCGATCTGATCGCCGACTTGAAGGTTTTGCAGGAGCTGGCTAAAGAGATTGAATCGAAGCAGCGCGATTTGAAACGGGCAAAGACGAGGCATAGCGCGACGGGAGCGAGCGACGGCGGGGACCCGTTCTTCGAGGCCGAAAGCATGATCGATTTTCTGAAAATGGAAGGCGAGCTGCTCGTCGGCAATTTTTCCCGCAAGGGCGTGCAACTGAAGATGATTCATCCCGGATTGCTCGATTTCCCGGCGGTCATCAACGGGGAAGACGTGCTGCTCTGCTGGCGCGAAGGGGAAGATCGGGTCATGCACTACCATACGTGGCACGACGGCTTTCAAGGACGGAAGCCGCTCGGGTGACGGTGCGGAATATGAAGAATCCTATTGACAATCGACGACGATGCATGCCATAATCGACACTGTTGATTATAGAACATCTACAATTTCGTATAACCTCACGATTTCAGGGTGGGGGTATCTACAGGAAGCCTTAACTTCCTTGCTACGAATTCGGAATCGAGCCATCGGGCCATCGGTTCCGCTTTCGGGGCAGGAAGTTTTTTTGCGTCTTCGGGCTCCCGCGGAACATATTAGGAGGAAAGCAAAATCATGAAATATCGATTGTCCGTGCTGATAGGCGCGGTTTGTTATGGCATTTTATCGACGATCGTCGTTACCGCATACGGGGAAGGCTACGGGCTCGGAGAAGTCGTCGGCAGCCAGTTGCTCGTCGGTTTCGCGTTATCGTGGGCGCTTGTCGGCGCGATGAAGGGTATCGGGCGTCGGAGGAAGAGCAAGGCGTTGCGGTTCGGTTCGAACGTGGATACGGATTCGGCGAATTCGTCCGATTCGGCGTTAGAGGACGGCGGGGGCCGTACAGCGTTCGATTCGGAGTCGCCGAAACTGACGTGGAAACACCGCTTTTATTTGATGGCGGCCGGCATGCCGACTGCCGTTACCGGCCTGCTCTACTACCAATCGCTTCGTTACATTCCGAATTCTCTCGCCATCCTGTTGCTGTTCCAATTCACGTGGATCGGCGTTCTCCTGCAAGCGGTCATACAACGGAAAAAACCGAGCGGAACGATGCTTCTCGCGCTCGCCGTGCTGTTCGGCGGCACGTTGCTGGCGGCCGGCGTATTCGAGGAAGGCCTGACCCGTTTCGATTGGCTCGGCGTCGCGTTCGGATTGCTGTCGGCCGTCAGCTACTCCTTGTTTATCTTGCTTAGCGGGAAAGCGGTTCCGAAGGCGCCGGCGGCCGTGCGCAGCGGCTGGATGGTCACGGGCGGCATGCTGCTCGTCTTCGCGTTGTTCCCGCCGACGTTTTTGTTCGACGGCCAGCTGTGGAACGGGTTGCTCGGTTACGGAACTTTGCTCGGGTTCTTCGGCGCTTTCCTGCCGCCGGTGCTGTACGCGATCGGCGTGCCGCATATCGGGGAAGGAATGACCGGCATACTGGGCGCTTCCGAGCTGCCCGTCGCGGTCATGCTGTCCGCGGTCGTCCTTCACGAGCAAGTCAGCCTGCTGCAATGGGCCGGCGTAGCGCTCGTGCTCGCCGGCGTGGCGTTGCCGGAGCTGTTCAAGGCGATCAAGCAAGCGTCAGGTCGGCCGTTATCAGGGCGCAGATTAGGGATGTAGTCTTTTCCGGACGGCATTTGCCCGGGCGTAGGCTAGGGATGCAGCCGTTTCCGGAACGGACGGTTCGCGCATCCGATTCGCGGATCGCTTAGACGCTCGTCTAGCCTACGCCGCCCGGATTCGCTATACTGGACTTATCTAGGACGTATAGGCGAAGGAGCTATGAGCGATGGAAGCGACCAAGGTTAACGACATTAAATATCAACCTCCGAAAGGGGAGTTCTCCCCGTTCGCGGACGAGGACGATTACGCCGATAGAGGGCGGGGCTGGGGCTTGTTCGGCAAGACGCCGAAAAGGCAGTTCTGGTACAAGAGCTCTTCCGCGCAATATCCGGTTACGATCGTCGGCTTCGAGGAATATCAGTCGCTGAACGTGCTCGTTATCGAATTCGAGAACGGGCAGTTATCGTGCATTCACCCGTCTTACTTGAAGGAAATGCAGAGCGGCACGTTCGGACGTTACGCGGTGTCTGAAGAGTCCGAAGGGACGGAAGCCGATGCTCCGGCGGCCGCGGTCCGAGGCGAAGGCGCAGATGCGGACGAATCCGCTCCCGCGAAACCGAAAGCGAAGGCATCCGCCAAAGAGAAGGGCGCGACGAAGGCGGCCGCTCCGAAGAAGGAGAAAATCGAGCTTCCGACCGAGAAGGTCAAATTCTCCGCGAAGCTGAAGGAATTCGCGACCAAAACGAATCCGTTCTCCGACACGGACGACGAAGTGCTGCTGTTCGAAGAAGTCGTTATCGCGGGCGAGACGCCGCTCGTGCTCGGAGACGCTTGGTGCGGCTACAGCAATACGCTGAAGGCGCTCGGGCTCGAGGTCGGCAACGTGCTTTCCTTCGAAGGCAAAGTCGTCGACAAGAAGTTCAACAAGGAAATTATCTACAAGGTGAACAACCCATCCAAGATTGCCGTTCAATAGATGTCGAGAAGCCCGCGCGAGCGGGCTTTTTCGATTCCGAAAAACTCCGCGCACCCTGCAGAAGCCGATTTTTCGCTCCCTCATCGTGCCCGATGATGAATCAAAATGCAAAAGTACAGTTTGTTGACGGCTAAAGAGGCTATTGCCTCCTACAACCTGCAAAACTGCAGTTGGATGCTCACGAAAATGGCTTTTTCGGGCAAATCGGGAAATCAAACTGTAGTCAGTGCAGGTTGATTGGCGGGTACTTGAGATTTTGATAAAACAAACTGTAGTCCGTGCAGGTCATGAAATGTGTTGAAGGGTATATCCGATTCAGGGTGCGATCTGACGGGCGCGATTAGGTACTGGCGGGTCGCATCATTTTCCGAAAAATCAGCTGGATTATCGCTTGACCTTGACGTTACGTCAAGGAGTACGATGAATTCGCAGGGGGGATCGCGAATGGAATATACGGTTCAGAAGCTCGGCCAGCTAGCGGGAGTCAGCACCCGGACGCTTCGGTATTACGACGCTATCGGCATTCTCAAGCCGGCGAGAGTGAATACGTCGGGATACCGGATATACGGGCAAAGGGAAGTGGACGCGCTACAGCAAATTTTGTTCTACCGGGAGCTCGGCGTCGGCCTCGAGGAGATCAAGGAAATCGTCACCTCGCCTTCCTTCGACGCGGACCGCGCGCTCATGGAGCATCGACAGAACTTGCTGGAAAGACGGAAGCAGCTGGACGCGCTGATCGCCAACGTCGATCTGACCCTAGCCCAAAGGAAAGGATCGGGAACGATGAGCGACAAACAGAAATTCGAAGCCTTCAAGATGAAGCTGATCGACAATAACGAGAAGCAATACGGCAAAGAAGCCAGGGAGAAGTACGGGGACGACCAAGTCGACAAGTCGAACAAGAAGCTCAAGAACATGACCGAAGAGCAGTACGCGGAGGTCGAGAAGCTCGCGTCGGCCGTTCACGTCGCGCTCGAGGAAGCTTTCGCGACGGGCGATCCTGCCGGAGAGCCGGCGCAAAATGCAGTCGAGTTGCATCGCCGCTGGCTGACGTTCTACTGGGACAGCTACAGCAAAGTAGCCCACGCGGGGCTCGCCCAAATGTACGTCGACGACCCGAGGTTCACGGCGTATTACGACAAAGACCAGCCGGGCGTCGCGGCGTTCCTGAGAGATGCCGTCAACGTGTACGCGGGCATTCGTTAAGTGGAAGTCGCAGCCTGCAAGCTGTGACGATTCGATACGCTAATATTCGAAGCTGATCCAAAATCGCTCTATCGACAAGCTACCGAGGTAAGTTTCGGTAGCTTCTTGCGTTCTCCATAAGGAGGCAGTCCCTTTATTCACAATGAACAACATTTTCCCAATTCATGCTTGACAATTACAGTGTATGAACTACATAATACATACAGGTCGTATGAAGTGGTTAATACACTCTCGATACGGAATGCGAGGGATAGGGATGAACAAGTTCGAGGGCTGGAGCGATATGACATTCAATAGCCGGGACCCGGTATACGCTCAGGTCATTCGGCATTTCAAGGAACAGATCGTGACCGGGAAACTGGCGGCCGGACAAGCGATACCGTCGAGAAGGGAGCTGGGCGCATTGCTGAAAATTAATCCGAATACGGCGCAGCGCGCGTATAAAGAGATGGAAGATCAACGGCTGATCGTTACCGAAGGCAATTCGCCGAGCCGGATTACGACGGAAACGGACGTGCTGCGCGCGATCCGGTCGGAGCTTCTCGGCGAAGCGGTGCAGGCATTCGTCGCATCCGTGAGGAAGATCGATGTTCCCGTCGACGAACTGCTGCAGTTAGTCAGGGAAACGTACGTCACGAACGACGACAACGCAGAGGGGAGGAATGGCGATGATTGAGGTCAGCGACGTATCGAAACGATACTTGCGCCGTAGCGTGCTGAAGGGCGTCACTTTCGGCGCGGAGAAAGGGCACATCACATGCTTGATCGGCTTGAACGGCGCCGGCAAGTCGACGCTGCTGAAGGCGATCATGGGCCTTACGCCCGTAAGCGGCGGCAGCATTCTGATCGACGATACGCCACCGGGCAAAGAGATTTACGGCAAAGTCTCGTACATACCCGACCACCTGACGATGCCGATGGGGATGCGAATCGCGGAAGCGTTTCGCTTCATGGCCGACTTCTATCCGAATTGGGAACCCAAGAGAGCGAACGAGCTGCTGAGCTTCTTCAAGCTGGACGCTTCGGACAAATTAGGCAACCTATCCAAAGGAACGGCCGCGAAGCTGAATCTCTTGCTGGGTTTCTCGCTTCGTACCGAGTACGTGCTGATGGACGAGCCGTTCTCAGGCATCGACCTGTTCAGCAGGGAGGCGATCGCGAGCGTGTTCGCCAGCGACTTGATCGAGGACAGAGGCGTGCTCATGACGACGCACGAGGTGAACGAAGTCGAGCATCTGATCGACAGAGCCGTATTGCTCGGCGACGGGAAAGTCATTCAAGACTTCGACTGCGAGCGGATGCGAAGCGAGCAAGGCAAGTCGATCGTCGACGTGATGAGGGAGGCGTACCGGAGATGAAGCATTATTTGAAACTGCTGCATATGGAGATCCATCGCTTTCGTTACGCGCTCGCGGCGATCATGGCGCTTGCGATCGTCATTCAAATTTGGACGCTCGTCGCCTACGTGAACGAACAGAAGGCGACGAGGCAATATCATATCACAGAGTCCGAAGCCAATAATGTCGACATTATCGATCAATATGTATATGGCTCGGATACCCCGTATGCTTTACGCCAAGTTTCTTTCGCGGACGCGATCGAATACAACCAAGGGTCGTATATCATATCCGTCATGATTGGCATCGCCGTCATCGGTCTGTACGTATTCCTGATTTGGTATCGTGACTGGATCGGCCGCAGCACGTTTATCTACCGGCTTCTTGCGCTGCAAGCGCCTAGGGGAGCAATCTATGCGGCGAAGTTGTCGGCCATATTGTTGTTCGTGTTTGCCGTGATCGCGTTCCAAGCTACGCTTCTCGCGATCGAACAAGGACTGTTCCGCATGCTCGTCCCGGACGAACTGTATAAGTCATCTTATTTCCTTGACGCGGTACAGTCGAACTATGCGTTCAAAATATTGCTTCCGCGGAGCTACGATCAATTCGCGTTCGCATACGGAATGGGGATCGTCGCAGTCGTCGCGATCTTCACGGCGATCGTCATCGAGAGAAGCTACAGGCTTGTCGGCATCGCGTATGCAATCGCATTCTTGGTGCTGTGCGCGGCAATGTTAGTCTATCCGATGTATCAATTGAAAACGAACGACGGGCGCGGATTTTTCTACAACGAAGAAATATTCGCGATGGAAGTCGTCAGTTGCGTCGTCGTGCTGGCCGTATCGGTATGGCTCGGGTTACGGTTGCTCGGTAAAAAAATATCCGTATAAGGGGGAGCGAACATGAGACGGTATTGGTTATCGATTACGCTCGGGGCGCTCGCCTTCCTCGGGCTCGGCGGTTATTATTTTCGCGCGGCGACGGATCGGATGCCCGACTATCGCCTCGTTACGAAGTCCGGGGACGAGAAGGTCGCCGAGGCGTTGACGTTATTAGGGGCTTACGCAGGGCGGAGAGAGCCGGAGTACGTTCAAATCAGCGGCGAAGGCAGCGACTACAGAAGAGAGCAGTCGCTCTATGAACGAAGCTTCGGAAGCCGCTCGCAATATCTATTCGAGCGATTCGTCGAGCTGAGGAAGCTGAAGCAAGATCATCGCCAGTTTATGCGCGGCAAGACGGACGCGGCTGGATTTTATCGGGATGAGAAATGGGTGGCGTACGCAACGACGGAGCGGCATGAGCTAGGCAGCGGTTACTCGGAAATGTGGCTTAAGCTAGATCTGTTGAATGAAACGTCCGGTAAGCGAACGAATTATAGCGTGAATTTCAGCGAATCCGCGAGCTTCTCATACGTTTATGACGTTCAGTTGATCGACGAAGAGCTGCACGCGCTTGTGTTGGACGAGGATGGACGAGGGGGCGAACGCGTCCTGAGGGACATCGTCGTTAACGTGTCGGATGGTCGCGTCGTAAGAAGCGATGAAATCAAGCTATCGGGGGATGCGAAATTTTCGCATGCGATCTCGGAAGAGGCAATTACCGAGCCGAGCGCGAACGTCGTTCTCATATCGGCGACCGGCGGCAAATCGGGTAAAGGCGCGATATACGCCTACGACTATAAAGAAGGCAAGCTGGCAGAGATAACGGTTCCCGGCGACTCGTACAATGCCAACGAGGGCCAGCTTAGCCTTCATCACGGGGTGCTGACGAGCGTATTCTCGAACAAGGATGGCGTGTCGTTCTGGTCGAAGCCGATTGAGCAGGCGTCGGCCGCGATACAAGCTCATAAGCTAACCGCAAAGGAGCTGGGCGCGGACAAAATCGTATTCGCGACGCCTCGAAACAATCGTATCTATGTCATGAAGCGAAAGCTGGACATCTCCCAAATCGCCGTCTTCGATCCGAATAACGGGGCGTCCCTTTACGAAGGCGAAGTCGTCTTGGGCGGCGACTCGCTTCCGGTGTCGGGAGAGCTGTCGAAGCTGGAATTCCACGGCATTCGCTATTAGTCGCCGATAAAAAAAGCTTCTCTCCGTCGCCGGCGTTCGGCGCGGGAGAAGCTTTTTCGTTAACCCGCCGAAGCCGCCAAGTCGTGCGTCTCGCATTCAGCCGAGCAGTAGCCGCCTTTTTCCGATTCGCAATCGGCGCAGACGAGATGCTGCAGGTGGCACGTATCGTCCGTGCAGTTCACGTAGACGTCGGTCGGCGCGCCGCAGTGGTGGCATTTGCCGACGAGGACGTGTTCGTCCGTCTGGTTGATCCGCACCGATACGCGCTCGTCGAACACGTAGCAATTGCCGTCGAAGCCGCGGCCCTGCACTTCCGGATCTTGGCCGTACGTCACGATGCCGCCGTCGAGCTGGTACACGTTGTCGAACCCTTCGTTCTTGAGTACGGCGGTAAGCATCTCGCAGCGGATGCCGCCCGTGCAATATGTCAGGATCTTCTTGTTCTTGTGCTCTTCGGTCAGGTTGTTGCGAATCCAGTCCGGGAACTCGCGGAACGTCTCGAGGTCGGGCCGAACCGCGTTGCGGAAGTGGCCGAGATCGTATTCGTAGCCGCTCCGTCCGTCGAGGATATACACGTCGTCGCGACCCAGATGCTCGTGGAATTCTTTCGGCGTTAACCGTCCGCCGCCGTCCGCGCGAGGATCGAGTTTCTTGTCGTAGCGAAGCGTGACGAGCTCTTTCTTGTAGCGGACGAACAGCTTCTTGAACGCGTGGCCTTCGGACTCGTCGATCTTGAACAGCAAATCCGCGAAGAGGGGATTCGCCCGCATGTCGGCCATATAACGTTCCGTTTGCTCGACCGTGCCGGACAACGTGCCGTTAATGCCTTCGCTCGCGATCAGAATCCGTCCGCGAATGCCGAGGTCCTTGCAATATTGAAGATGCTCGGCGGCGAACGTCTCCGCGTCTTCGACCGGCACGTAGTGGTAAAATAGCAAAATGCGGTAGGGTTGGCTCATCTTTATCGTACACCTTCCGATATAAGTTCCGTAGGATCGTCATGCCATTTTAGCCCCTCGGGGCGGACATAGTCAACATGTATGTATAGGAAGTGAAAATGGGCTTGCCAACGATTGACAATTCGCGTCCCCGATTCTAAAATAAAAGTAATCACTCACTTTTTTATTCTGGAGTAGGAGGCGCGGCCGTGACGGCGGAACGAACGGAGTTATCGGTTGTCGTAGAACGAGTCGGCAAGCGTTACGGGGACAAGGTCGTGTTAAACGAAGTCGATCTCGCGATCGAGAGCGGAACGATCTACGGGCTGATCGGGCCGTCCGGGGCGGGCAAGACGACGCTCGTCAAGATGCTCGTCGGCATGGAGACGGCGGATACGGGCGCGGTCAAGGTGCTCGGACGTCGAATGCCGAATCTGTCTTTGCTACAGGAGATCGGCTACATGGCGCAGTCCGACGCGTTATACAACGAGCTGACGGGCGAAGAGAACCTGCAGTTTTTCGCGTCCTTGTTCAAGCTTCGCAAGAACGAACAGAAAGAAAGGATCGGTTACGCGGCGGGCCTCGTCAATTTGGCGAACGAGCTGAAGAAAAAGGTCGGCGCGTATTCGGGAGGCATGAAGCGGAGGCTGTCGCTCGCGATCGCGCTCATCCAGAATCCCCGGCTGCTTATCCTGGACGAACCGACCGTCGGCATCGATCCCGAGTTGAGGCTGTCGATCTGGAACGAGTTGCTGCGACTCAAGAGGGAAGAAGGCAAGACGATCATCGTGACGACGCACGTCATGGACGAAGCCGAACGGTGCGACGAGCTCGCGATGGTTCGGGAAGGGCGCATCCTAACGAGAGGAACGCCTGCCAAGCTGAAGAGCGACTACGGCGTCCATAGCCTCGAAGAAGTATTCCTGCACGCGGGAGGGAGGCGCCAATGAGAGTCGCGGCATTGATTCGCAGAATCGTACGGCAAATGCTCCGGGACAAAAGAACGTTGGCCTTATTATTCGTAGCTCCTCTTCTCGTGTTATCGCTTATGTACGTCATGTTCAACGGTAGCGGCAACGCCGGCAATCCGAAGCTCGGCGCGGTGAACGTGCCCGTCCCGCTCATGCAGGCGCTCGGCCAAGCGGAGCTCGACGTCGTACCTTACGCGACGGCCGACCGTCTGACGATCGTCGACGACGGCTTGGACGGCTTGCTTCTGCTGGAGAACGGCAAGCCGAAGCTGATTCTGGAGAACGGCGATCCGACGCAAGCGAACATGATCCGCTTGAAAGTGGGCCAATTGCAAGCGACGGCCGTCGCGGCCATGAACGGACAGTCGGGCGTAACGTCCGTTGCCGATCGCGCGCTGGCCTTGCCGACCGAATACGTATACGGGAACGGCGAATCCACGTTCTTCGACGTGCTCAGTCCGATTCTCGTCGGTTTCTTCGTCTTTTTCTTCGTCTTCCTCATCTCGGGTATCGGCCTGCTTCGCGAAAGAACGACGGGCACGCTCGAGCGTCTCATGTCCACGCCGATTCGGCGTGGCGAAGTCATCGGCGGTTACTTGACGGGATACGGCATCTTCGCGGTCGCGCAGACGATCATCGTCGTGCTGTTCGCCGTGAATATTCTCGATATATCGCTCGTCGGTTCGATCTGGAACGTCTTGCTCGTGAACCTGCTGCTCGCTCTCGTCGCGTTGTCTCTAGGCATCTTGCTCTCGACGTTCGCTTCGTCCGAGTTCCAGATGGTCCAATTCATCCCGGTCGTCGTCGTTCCGCAGATTTTCTTCTCCGGCATCTTCCCGCTCGACACGATGGCGTCGTGGCTGCAAGCCGTCGCCCATGTCATGCCGCTGTATTATGCCGCGCACGCGCTGAAAGGCGTCATGTACAAAGGGTTCGGCTTCGAAGACATCGCTCTCGACGTCGCCGCGCTCGCGCTGTTCGCGGCCGCTTTCATCGCGCTTAACGCCATCGCGCTAAGGAAATACAGGAAACCTTCGGCGCGCGACTGACGCCGAATACTCGAATAAGGAATGAAGCCGATGTCCTCCAATAACTTGCTCGACAAGATCATCCAACAATCGAAGCTGTCGAAGAAGGAAACCGCCAAGCAGCAACGGATCGTCGAAACGGCGATCGCGTTGTTCGCGGAGCGCGGCTACGCCCATACGTCGACGAGCGAGATCGCCAAGCATTCCGGCGTCGCCGAAGGGACGATCTTCCGCCACTACGGGACGAAAGAAAACTTGCTTTTGTCGGTCATCGTCCCTTTCCTGAAAGAATCGATGCCGTCGCTCGCGGAGGAAATATCCGAACAGGTCGATCCGCGGGGCTTCGGCAGCTTCGGCGAATTCGTCCGGGCGCTCATCCGCAACCGGTTCGAATTCTTGATGGCGAACAGGGAAATTTTCCGCGTCGTCGCGAAGGAAATGCTATACCGGGACGAATTGCGGGCGGAATTGTTTCCGCATGTCGGCGGGGCGATCTTCGGCTTTCTCGGCCGCGCGCTGGCCCATTTCAAGGAACGGGGAGAGCTCGCGGACATACCGCCGCCCGAGCTCGCGAAGCTGATGCTGACGACGATCGCCGGCAGCTTCGTCGCTCGGATCGTTCTGGCGCCTGAGCCGCCCGGCGAGGAAGCGGAAGCGGATCTCGAACGACTGGCGAGGTTCGTACTGGAAGGTTGTGCGTCGGGACGGGCTGCCCTATAATGAGGGCAGGCCGTCTTTCGCATATATCACGATTGGAGTTGTCGCGCACATGATTATCCTCGCCACGATCGGGGCCGTAGCACTTATCGTCGCCCTTATGTTTTACTGGTCTTCGTTCAAGACGAACCGGGACAATACGAGCAAGCTGAAGAAAGACCAGAAAGCGCAATTGAAGGAAAAAGCGCGCAAATCGAAGCTGATCGCCCACGCGCTCCTCGCGCTCGGCATCATCTTGATCCTTATTCCGATCATCCGCAACGCATCTACGAATTACGACGTGGATTCGCTCAATACAGGAGCTTCCATTGAAGTGACTTCGGACAAAGATCTTGGCGGCGGCCACTCGGACATGCCGGTGCAATACGAGACGAAATTCCCGACTTCCGGAACGCATAGCCCTCACGACCTGAAGTTCGGCTTCTACGAGAAGAAACCGGAGACGGAGATGCTCGTCCACAATTTGGAGCACGGCGATATCGAGATCTATTATCGCGCGAACGCTTCGGAAGAAACGCTCAAGTCGATCAAGTATTTGACCCATTTCCGGGAAGCGGGAGCGGGCGTGCTCGCCATTCCGAGCGAAGACATTCCGGAAGGCAAAGACGTCGTTCTGACCGCTTGGACGAAAACGATGGCGCTCGATAAATACGACGAGGCCAAAGTCGGCCAATTCATCTACGATCACATCGACAACGGTCCGGAGCATATTCCGGCGAATGTCCGCCGCGGCGGCGGCACGATGTAAGCCAGTCGGCATAGCGCGATCGCGCGTCGATGAACCGCGTCCTAATGGGCGCGGTTTTACGTTTTACCCGCGGCGTGGTCCGCATAAAATCGCACATCATTGTCGTAGCTTTGCAACCCGAAATCGGGCTCTTTTCGCGTTCGCGGGTCTCCGGACTTGTGAAGTATGCTCCCGATCCGATATGTTAATAGTGATGAGGAGTATCGCGCAGGGGAGGTTTCGCATTGGGTTTTCTGACGGATTTGTTGGAGCAGTACGGCTATTTGGTGTTGTTCCTATCGCTGCTCTTGGAGATGCTCGCGCTGCCGCTTCCGGGGGAAGTGCTGATGACGTACGCGGGGCTCATCGTCTACCAGGGGAAGCTGAACTATATTCTCATCATCTTGGCCGGGGGAATCGGGACGTCGATCGGCATGACGGCTTCTTATTTCATCGGCTACAGGCTCGGCTATCCGTTCTTCGAGAAATACGGGTCGAAATTCCACCTCGGTCCGGACAAGCTGAAGCTCGCGTCGGGATGGTTCGACCGATACGGAGACAAGCTGCTGCTCGTCGCGTATTACATACCGGGCGTCCGGCATTTCACGGGCTACTTCTCGGGCGTCACCCGCATGCCGTTCCGCAAGTACGCCGCATACGCCTACACGGGAGCGTTCATCTGGGTCGCCGTATTCATTACGATAGGCAAGCTGTTCGGGGAAAAATGGGAGCAGTATCACCATACGCTGAACCGTTATTTGACGGTCGCGGGGGTACTCGCCGGCATCGTCATCGTGCTCGTGTTCGTGTTCCGAACGTTCAAGAGCCGGATGAGGCAAGCGATCGATCTGTTGCTCGACAAAGGGCTGCTGCGATATTATTCGGTCGGCAAGGTCGAGTTTATCGCGATCGCCGGAGGGGTCTTTTTTTTCGCGTTGTATTCGTTCGCGATCGGACTCGGAATTTCCAGCTTGGGCGAGGACTTCGCCAAGCTGAACGAGATGATTACGTATTTCGTCGGCGAATTCTTCGATTCGCATTGGACGGAGCCGATGAACGGCCTCGCCGTGCTGTCGTCGCCGCTGATCGTCGTTCCCGTCACTTTAGCGACGTGCGCGTGGGTGTGGAGCCGGGGCAAAGGCTTCCGGCTGGAAATCGCGTTCTACGCGATCGTGTTCGCCGGCGGCATCGGCATGGTCGACGCGTGGAAAGCGGCGTTCCGCGTGGCTGGCGTCCACGACCGGGTGCTCGCCTACCCGAGTACGGAAGCGTGGCTGACGATCGCCGGCTACGGCTATGCCGCTTATTTGCTCGTACGCCATCAAGCGAGATGGGCGAACCAGTTCGTCGCGCTGTACGGCGTCGCCGCCTGCTGCGTGCTCGTGTTCATCAGTCACGTGTTCCTCCGGGAGGAAGAGCCGGGTAATCTCGTCGCGGGTTTCCTGTACGGCGGCGTATGGCTCGGATTAAGCGTGCTGTGGCTGGAGCTATACCGAAGTTTAATTCGCAAGAAAATCGCCGTACCGGTCCGATAATCGGACGTGGCGGTCCATGGGGAGAGCGGCCGATGAACGAGCAAGAAGTCATGGTGGAGTTGCTCGAGAAGGGGAACGCTTTCGTCAAGAAAATCTACATGAGCCACGGAGCGGCGGAGCTGCTGTCCGGCGTGAAGATGACGGTCATTCGGGCGTTGCAGAAGAGAATCAAAACCGATCACGACCTCGCGATCGCGCTGTACCGGACCGGCAATGGCGACGCGATGACGCTCGCCGGGCTGATCGCCGATCCGAAACGGGCAACGGCGGAAAACCGCATTGCGGCGCGAATAGCACGCTGTCGGCGTATTGCAAGGCGGTCGAGCCGCCTTGCGGCGCGAATAGCACGCTGCCAGCGTACTGCTGGGCGGTCGAGCCTGCTTGCGGCTCGGTTAGAATTCGATGCCTCTGACTTTGGCGTACACGGACGTATCGGTTAGCCGGCTCGAATCCGAGGATAGCTGGTTGCCCCGAAGCGTTCCTTCGAGCACGTAGCCGAGTCGCAAGGCGACGTTGGCGCTGCGAACGTTGCCGCGGTCGCAGCGAATCTCGATCCGGTTCGCGCCGAGATGTTCGATCGCCAGCCTCTCGAGCGAACCGGCGGCTTCCGTCGCGAACCCGTTTCCGGCGAATTTCGTTCGCACCCAGTATCCGATCTCGAATACCCGCACATGCCAATCGATCCGGTGAAGCCCGCAGCATATCGCGAGCTCTCCGGATCTTTTGTCGTAGCCGTGGAAGCGGAGATCCGTCCGCTCGATAAACTTCGCGTGGCTCTGGCGGATGATTTGTTCCGTGTCGGATACGTTCTGGTCGCGGTTCGCCCAAAGCAGCCAAGGACGAAGTTCGGCAAGGCTCTCTTGCATCGCCGCGTTCACTTCCGCGCCGTCGCCGGGAAGAGGAAGGCGAATGAAGAGCCTATCGGATTCGAATCGGTCGGGAAAATCGATCAGTATGGGCGGAACGGCGGACATCGGATCAGCTCCTGCGCGGCATGCGCCGCTATGATGTCCAAAGTATAGCACGATCCGTTCCGGCCGGCTGTCACAAGTTGGGATGTTCCTCCCCGATTTGCTCTTACTCCTACAATGTATGCGCGGCTTCGCGGCCTCGGATTCGGACTCTCGCGGAAGTACGTTGGTGCTTCGTCCCGATTTTCTATATAATCGACAGTACGAACGCAATGGAAAGGAACGTGGCTCGAAATGGAAATGGCGGAAAAAGTAAAGCTGACCTCGTACTCTAGCAAAGGAGGATGCGGCTGCAAAATCGGACCTGCCGACTTGCAGCAAGTCATTCGTTCCCTGCCGCCGGCGATTCCCGATCCGAATCTTCTCGTCGGCCTCGATACGAGCGACGACGCAGGCGTCTACCGGTTGAACGACGAACTGGCCCTCGTTCAGACCGTCGACTTCTTCACGCCGATCGTGGACGACCCCTACGATTTCGGGCAGATCGCCGCGGCGAACGCGATCAGCGACATCTACGCGATGGGCGGCAAGCCGTTAACGGTATTAAATATCGTCGCTTTCCCGATCGGTACGCTGGACAAATCCGTTCTGGCCGATATCCTGCGAGGCGCGGGAGACAAGGTGAGGGAAGCGGGGGCGACGCTTGTCGGCGGGCATTCCATCGACGATAAGGAGCCGAAGTTCGGCCTCGCCGTCACGGGACTCGTCCATCCGGGCAAAGCTCGCACGAACGCCGGCGCGAAGCCGGGCGACAAGCTGATCCTGACGAAGCCGATCGGCGTCGGGATCTTGACGACTTCCATCAAGAAGGATCAATTGAGCGAAGCGGAGATCGCCCGGTTAACGGCCGTCATGGCGACGCTGAACAAGACGGCGGCGGAAATCATGGAGCCGTACGAGGTAAACGCCTGTACAGACGTGACCGGATTCGGGCTGGTCGGGCATGCGCTCGAGATGGCGAAAGGCAGCGCGGCGGGCATCGTGCTGCACGCCGATCGCGTACCGCTGTTGCCTCGCGTCAAGGAATTAGCCGAGAACGGGTTCGTTCCCGGCGGCACGAAAAACAATTACAAGCACGTCGAGGCCGACGTAAGCTTCCCGCCGTCGATGGAGCAAGTCGATCGCTGGATTCTGTGCGACGCGGTGACATCCGGCGGGCTTCTGATTTCCGTCGCGCCGGAGAAAGCGGACGAGCTGTTGGAGAAATTGCTGAAGGCAGGCGTCGAAGCGGCCATGATCGGTGAAGTCACGGAAAAGAACGCGGGCCGAATCACGGTCGTCTAACGAGAGGACGTCTATAACGAATGGTTCACGACATTACGATAGAAGAATGGCTTGCGTTAAGAGAGAAGGGCGAATTGACGTTGATCGACGTACGTTCGCCTTCCGAATACGAAGAAACGACGATACCTGGAAGCGTTAACGTTCCTCTGTTCGACGACTCGGAGAGGGCGGAGATCGGCACGCTGTACAAGAAGACGAGCATTCAAGCGGCTAAAGACAGAGGCTTGGAAGTCGTCTCCGCCAAGCTCCCGGCGTTCATAAGAACCATCGCCTCCATTCCCGGCAAGAAGGCGGTATTCTGCTGGCGCGGAGGCATGCGAAGCCGGACGACGGCGACGCTTCTGTCTCTCATGGACATTCGCGTATCCCGCATCGCCGGAGGGTATCGCGCTTACCGCAAGTGGGTCGTCGACACGCTTGCATCCTTCGATATCAAGCCCGAAGCTTTCGTGCTGCACGGATTGACGGGCACCGGGAAGACCGCGATCTTGCAGGCGATGGCGGAGCGGGGAATCGGCGTGCTCGATCTGGAACGGCTTGCGGGACACCGGGGCTCGATATTCGGAGAAATCGGAATGAAGGCCCGTAATCAGAAGACGTTCGAGTCGCTGCTGCTGGAAGAATTGCTTCGGCTTCGGAACGAACCGTTCGTCGTATTCGAAGCGGAAAGCAGGCGAATCGGAAAAGCGACGCTACCGGACTTCCTCGTGCGGAAGAAGGAGGAAGGCGCGCCGATCTGGATCGAGCTGCCGTTCGAGGAACGGGTGAAACGTATTTTGCAAGATTACAAGCCTTGGGAGCACCCGCTGGAATCGCTGGAAGCGTTCCGCAAAATCAAATCCCGCATTCATACGCCGATAGCGGCGGAGATCGAAACATGTCTGAAAGAAGGCGGGTTCGAGCGCGCCGCTTCGTTGCTGCTCGAATACTATTACGATCCCCTTTACGAGCATACGGCGACCCGGTACGAAGACAAGGAGCGGACAGTCGTCCGCGCGAGCACGATCGAAGAAGCGATCGAGAGCGTGGAGACAATCGTCAGAAACAAAGAGAAAGCATCCGAACGCGGGTAGTCGCGTCTCGTATGCTTTTTTTTGCCGTGATTTCTCCGGGTTGCGCGATTTATTAAAAAATTAGGGTTTACAAAAGGCAAGGCCGTGACCTATAGTAAAGCTGAAAGGTATTTTGCGGTCATGCAACATTTTAACCATCACACACGAAAATATTTTTTTATCCTAAATTTTGCGCAAGGCAAACTTTATTTTACTCGTACAACAATGGAGGCGATGAACATGGCGTTCGATCCGAAACGTCCCGTATCCCGAAGACAAGTATTGAAATGGGGGGCGGCCGGGGCGATGAGCGTCATCGGCGCGACGATGATGAAGCCCGCGTCTTGGTTCGGGGCAAACGCGGACGCGGCTTCGAATTCGCACGAGGGACACTCCGCGAGCGAGCCACTCAAGCATCAGACGATGGCGCACGGCTACGATCCGGGCGACAAGTTGACGGATGGGCTTCAGAGCGCGATCGACGCGCTAACGACGTTCGATTACGGAAAAACCAGCGTACGCGCGGACGGGAAAACGGTAAGGGAATACGAGATCGTGTCCATGGATACCGAGGTCGAGATCGCTAATGGCATCAAGTTCCCCGGGTGGGCGTTCAACGGCACGATTCCGGGCCCGACGATCCGGTGCACGGAAGGGGACATCGTGCGGGTGAAATTCACGAACGGCTCGATGCATCCTCACTCGATTCATTTTCACGGCATCCACGCTCCGAGGATGGACGGTCTCGAGCCGGTGCTTCCGGGTACCGAGTTCGTATACGAATTCGAAGCGAGACCGGCGGGCATGCACGTGTACCATTGCCATATTCCACCGCTCGCGAAGCACATCCATAAAGGGCTGTACGGCAATTTCATCATCGATCCGAAAACGCCGAGAGCGCCCGCCAAAGAACTGAATATGGTCATGAACGGCTTCGATCTGGATCTGGACGGCGCGAACGAAGTATACACGGTCAACGGCTACGCTTTCGCTTTCCAGGCGTATCCGATTCAAGTGAAGGTCGGGGAACTGGTGCGCGTCTATCTCAGCAATCTGACGGAATTCGACCTGATCAATTCCTTCCATCTTCACGCGAATTTCTTCAAGTATTACGAAGTCGGAGCGGATCCCGACGCCCGTCCGATACTGACGGATACGGTCATGCAGTGCCAAGGGCAACGGGGCATTCTCGAGATGACGTTCCCGGAGGCCGGCAAGTATATGTTCCACGCGCACCAGAGCGAGTTCGCGGAGCTCGGCTGGATGGGGTTCTTCGAGGCGAATCCGTAAAGGAAGGAGCGAAAGGACATGGAAACGGAAGCATTGGCGGCCGTCACGGTCGCGAAGCGAAAAACGAGTTGGATATGGGGCGCATTGCCGCTAGTCCTTCTTATTGCCATTATTTATTTGTTGTCGAGCATGGGCACGGGAATCGCCGATAAGTCGGTCGCCCCGATCGAAACGTTAAACATTCAGAAGATCGTTCTGACGGAGGACGGCTTCCACTTGAAAGTGCTCAATTCCGGGCCGGAGGCCGTTACGATCGCTCAAGTCGTTGTCAACGACGCCTTCTGGAACGCGGAATTCAGTCCGGGCGCGACGATCGGACGATTCGAGCAGATCGACGTCCATATTCCGTACGGCTGGGTCGAAGCGGATCCGTATACGATCGTGCTGATGACGACGAACGGCTTGTTGTTCACGGGGGAAGTGCCCGTCGCGGCGCTGACGCCGCAACCGGACGCGAACCGGTTCCTGCAATACGCGCTCATCGGCTTCTATGTCGGCATCGTGCCGGTCGGGCTTGGCTTGCTCTGGTACCCGTTCATGCGCCGGTTCTCCCAACGAGGCATTCAAGCAGTGCTGGCGTTGACGGTCGGCTTGCTCGCGTTCCTCGTCGTCGACACGATCCAAGAAGGACTGGAACTCGGAGCGGAAGCGCCCGGAATCTTCCAAGGTACAGGGCTCGTTTGGTTCGCGGCGTTGCTGAGTTTTCTCTTTCTCGTGGCGATCGATCAGGCGAACGAACGGAAAGGCGCGGCGTCAGGCAAGAAAGTCGCCTATAAGATCGCCGGCGGCATCGGTCTTCATAACCTCGGAGAAGGCTTGGCGATCGGCGCGGCTTTCGCCGCCGGCGAAGCCGCTCTCGGCACGTTCCTCGTCATCGGGTTCACGTTGCATAACGTCACCGAAGGCGTCGGCATCGCGGCGCCGCTGCTCAAGGATCGGCCGAACGGGAGGACGTTCCTGCTGCTCGCCGTCGTGGCGGGAGCCCCCGCCATCGCCGGGACGTGGATCGGCGGTTTCCTCTTTAATCCTACTCTCGCGGCGTTGTTCTTCGGCATCGGAGCGGGAGCGATCGTGCAAGTCGTTTACGTCATTTGCAAGATGATCGCCAGAGAAGCGGGCCAATCGGGCAAACCGACGGTATCTTGGACGAATTTCGCCGGATTGACGCTAGGAATCGCGATCATGTACGCCACGGCGATATTCGTCAATTAACGATCGGGGAGAGGTGAAAGGTTTATGCCATTAAATATCGGAATGACGGGGATGATCTTGCTCGTCTTGATTGCGTTGCTGTTGTTCGGCCCATCCAAGCTGCCGCAACTAGGCAAAGCGATCGGAACGACGATCCGGGAGTTTCGCAGCGGCACGAAGGAGCTCATCGAACCGGAGCAACGCGAGGAGAAGGAGAGCGAACGCTAGGCGGAAGCGATAAGAAGCGGAAGATGAGCAAGGCGAAGAGCCGAACCCCGAAAGGCCGGGGTTTGGCTCTTTTTTTCGTAATTCGATTTGACGTACCCGGATGCTTACAGCATGATGAGAAAGAAGCCATCGCCGGTTCCGGAAATGTAGCCGAGAACGGAAAGGATCGCCATGAAACGCGAATCGACGAACGAATGGAACGAATCGTTATGGTTGGAAGCGAAGAAGCCGTACGAGGAAGGTTTTCCGGAGCGCGGCAGGAAAAACGATCGCATCGTCCGCCGAATGCTGGAAAGAAGGCTGTGCGATCTCCACGTCTGGAGAGAGCGGAAGGAAGCCGTCGCCATGGCGCTTACGGCTTTCGACGCGAGCTCCGGCCTGCTGGTCATCGACTACTTGGCCGTGAGTCTAGCGTGGAGAGGTAATGGAATCGGACAAGCCTGCGTCTCGGATCTCCGCGAATGGGCTTCCGGGATTCCGAATTGCCGAGGCCTCGTCATCGAAGCGGAAGCGGAGGAAACCGAAGAGAACACGGGGCGCGTCGCATTCTGGCGGAAAGCGGGCTTTCGGCTAACCGATTACGTTCATTCGTATATTTGGGTGCCGGAAACGTACCGCGCGATGGTTGCGGGGCTACGAGAAGGGGACGAACCGATATCCGACGGCAAACAGCTTTTCAAGGCGATCACCCGGTACCACGAGAAAGCTTACCGGGGACATAAAGAAAATTAAGAGCCGCGCTTACTACTTCTGCGCATACCCGACCAGTTCGACAAAACCGCTTCCTTCTACGCGATGGCGCCGCCCGTCCGGCGTCCGCGCTTCGACGACGACGGAGCAGACGCCTTCCCAGATGGCGCGCAGCGGCCCGATGATCGGCATTTCCTGATCCGCGAGAAGCGGGAACACGGCAAGCTTCAAGGCGAAGTCCGGCAAGGAAAGCCGCCATTCCGCCGGATAAGTCGCCCCGCTGCGTTCGCTCGTCCACGACTTCGTCTCCAACCATCCGACGCGCTCCGACTCCGCCACCGATCCGTCTCTCCGAATCAGCTTCGCCACCGTATACGGCTTCAAGCCCGGCTTCGCCTTGCGCAGCCGGCTGACGATCAGATCGTTGCCGTCCTTCAGCTGAAAGCCGAACCAATCCCAGCCGTCCCCCAGCAGAAGCCCGTAATTGCGTCCCCACTGATGGTCGAACCAGCCTTCCCCCCATAACCGTTCCGTGCCTTCGGGCGTTCGAAGCTCGCCGGCCACCCGATTGCGCGTGACGGAATAATACCTCAAACCGTTGAGATCGCCTTTCTCGTCGATGAGGGAAATCGGCTTCGCCGGCGTGAAATCGAGCGAGAGATCGGATTCGGGCATCGACAGCGACAACCGGAAATCGGTTCGGGAATCGTCACGGAACGTTAGCCGGTGGCTGCCGTACGAGAGCCGCGTCGGCCGGATGCGAACCTCGGCCGAAGACAAATATCGGTGGGGAGACGGCAGGTCCGTGCCGCTCAGCATCCGTTTGTACAAGCTCCACGTATGCGTATCCCGAGGATTCTTCACCAAGTAAGCGGGCAAGTAGACGCCGGCCATCTGGAAGCCGAGCATTCGGTCGATCTCGGAATGGCATTCGAACCGACCGTCGCCCAGCCGGCGTAACGAATGGATAACGTAGTGGCCTTTCGGAACGGCGAGCTCCCCGACGCGGAAGAAGGAAGCCATCGCGGCGTAGCGGTTGCCTCGGCTCCCCGACAGCAGCGCGTAACCGTACCACCATTCGACGTTCGAGATCGGGTGGCTAGCGGCGTCCTGCGGAAACGAGATGGCTTCGGGCAATCGGTGCACGGCGATCCCTCCTTTACTGAATCAACGTATGTGGGCGCGGAGATAGGGGTGAGTAAGAACCCGATATTCTCGATTGGATCGCCGCTCATACGATAGAAGCAGGAAGATTGTCCATCCTGGACAGTTCGGAGGCTCGCATGAACAAGGTGGAATTGGGCGGAGAAACGATAAATCGATAACGATAATAGAAATCGTCGATTAGGGGATCGTCGTCCTGTTGTGTTAAAATGTGTTCATTGTCATGCAATCATTATCGATTTACGGCGTCAGGAGGCTGGAACATGCAACTCATCGATAAAGCGCACGTGCAAGCGATGATCGATCGGCTTGCCGGTCAAGACTTGTACATTCATCTGGAGATGACGATGGGAGCGTACGCATCCCACGTAGATAGTTCGAAACATCCGGCCGCGACGTTTATCTCGAATGCCGTCATCCGTTACGGGAACGGCTCGATATCCGGCAAAGGTCCTTTTCGCGTCGGCTTGAAGACCGAGCAAGGCTGGGTGTATTCGGAAGGGTTGACCCATTACGAGGACGAAGACCGTGAACGTCTCATTCTGGCGGGCCACGACGGCCAAGGCAAGCTGATCGTCGCGCTGCAGCTGAGCCGGGAACCGTTCTGACGGACAGAGGAGAGGAGACATAAGCATGGATAAACGCATATTGGTCGTCCTGCCTCATCCCGACGACGAAGCGTTCGGCGTGTCCGGAACGCTCGCCAAGGAAATCAGAGGTGGAGCGCAAGTGACTTACGCCTGCCTGACGCTTGGGGAAATGGGGCGCAACATGGGCGTTCCGCCTTTCGCGACTCGGGTTACGCTGCCTGCCATCCGCAAGCTGGAGCTCGAAGAATCTTGCCGCGCGATCGGCATACAGGATTTGCGCATGCTCGGGTTCCACGATAAGACGATCGAATTCGAAGACAAGGCGAAGCTGGACGGCAGCATTCTAGCCCTCGTGGAGGAAATCGATCCGACGCTGATCATTACGTTCTATCCGGGTTATAGCGTGCATCCCGATCACGACGCGACCGGAGAAGCGGTCGTCAGGGCGATCGGCGGCCTTCCCGCGAACAAGAGACCGCCTGTTCATTGCGTGGCGTTCTCCAAGAACCACGAGGACGACATCGGCCGGCCGGACGTCGTCAACGACGTGCAAGATTTCCTGTCCCACAAGATGGCGTCCATCCGCGCCCATCGTTCGCAGTTCCAAGCGGCGGAGCTTCTCGGCAACAAGAAGATGCCGGACAAGGACATCCGCGACCGGTTCGGTACGGAGCACTTCTGGACGTACCGGTTCGACGATTAAGAAGTATACAATAGACATGCAGAAGTCAGCCGGCCTCCCGGCTGGCTTTTTTTCGTTCGAAATCCCCGAGAAAAGAATGTATGATTATGGAAACGAAAAAGATTTGAGAAAAACATTCGAACGGATGTCGATTTCGGAGGCGGCCGTTCGTCGTCTACATGTGGGAGCACACAGAACGATCCGTAAATTACTCTCTGGAGGTAATTCGAATGAGATTCATGATGATCGTAAACGCGACGAAAGATTCGGAAGCGGGAGTCCCGCCAAGCCAGGAGTTGATCGACGCGATGATGAGCTACAACGAGGAATTGATCAAAGCGGGCGTATTGGTTGCGGCCGACGGCCTACATCCGAGCGCGAGCGCGATACGCATCTCCTATCCGGATCCGGGCGGCAAGCCGAAAATCATCGACGGGCCGTTCACCGAGGCGAAGGAGATGATCGCAGGTTTCACGATGATCGAGGTCAAGTCGCGGGAGGAAGCGATTGAATGGGCGCTTCGCATGCCGGATCCCCACGGCTTCGGGGAAGGCCGTATCGAGCTTCGCCAAGTGTTCGAGCCGGAAGATTTGACGGACGACGCGGAATCGATCGCCAGAGAACGCGCGATGCGCGAACAGCTTAAACATTCATGACGCAGACCGCCGTCCACCGTTCGATCGACGCGATCTGGAGAATCGAATCGGCCAAGCTCATCGCCGGTCTGGCTCGCATCGTTCGCGACGTCGGACTGGCGGAAGACTTGGCGCATGACGCTCTCGTCGTCGCGCTGGAGAAGTGGCCGCAGACCGGCATTCCGGACAAGCCGGGCGCCTGGCTGATGACGACGGCGAAGCGGCGCGCGATCGACTTGTTGCGCAGGGACAAAACGCGAGAGCGCAAATACGAGGAGTTCGGCCGTTCTCATCCGCTCTACACCGAGGACGACGTCGATTTGGCGCTCGACGGGGAGATCGGCGACGACTTGCTTCGTCTTATTTTCACGACTTGCCATCCGGTTCTCTCGAGAGAAGCGCGAGTGGCGTTGACGCTCCGGTTGCTCGGAGGTTTAACGACGGACGAGATCGCACGCGCGTTCCTCGCGACGGAGCCGACGATCGCGCAACGGATCGTGCGGGCAAAGAAGACGTTAAGCGCCGCGAACGTGCCTTTCGAGATGCCCGCGGCCGAAGAGATCAAAGATCGGTTGTCGACGGTGCTCGAAGTCATTTACTTAATGTTTAACGAAGGTTACGCGGCGACGTCCGGTAACAGTTGGGTCCGTCCGCTCCTCTGTCGGGAAGCGCTGCGGCTCGGACGGATTCTTGCGGCCAGCGCGCCGTCGGAACCGGAAGCGCAGGGACTCGTCGCGCTGATGGAAATTCAATCGTCGCGATTCAAGACGAGGGCGGACGCGAACGGCGATCCGATTCTTCTCATGGATCAAAACCGGGCCTTGTGGGATCGTCTGCTCATCCGCCGCGGATTGGCCGCGCTCGCCAAGGCGCGCGCGTTAGGCCGTCCGCTCGGCCCGTATGCGCTTCAGGCGGCGATCGCCGCTTGCCATGCCGAAGCCCGTACCGCGGCCGAGACGGATTGGGTACGCATCTCGGCGCTCTACGAAGCGCTAGCGAGGGCGATGCCGTCTCCCGTCGTCGAATTGAACCGGGCTGTCGCCATCTCGATGGCTTTCGGTCCGCAATTCGGGCTTCGGCTCGTCGACGAATTATCGGACGAACCGTCGCTGAAAGACTATCACTTGCTGCCGAGCGTCAGAGGAGACTTGCTGCTCAAGCTCGGACGCTTGGACGAAGCGAAGGCGGAGTTCGAACGGGCGGCGGCGCTTACCCGCAACGAGCGGGAGCGCGCCCTTCTGCTCAATCGCGTTGCGGCATGCTCCTCGCCGTCATGACTACTGTTATAACATCTCGAAAATATTTTACGCCGGTTGTCGATTTCGCGGTTTCCCGTTCGTCGTATAAGCAAAGGGGGGGACTAATTGCGATTTCTATTGCTGGTCAAGGCAAGCGGACATTCGGAAGCGGGGCTGAAGCCGAGCGCGACGATCGAGGAAGCGATGAACGCCTTTCGCGAACGATTGGCAGGCGCGGGCGTGCTCGTCGCTTCGGATGAGCTGGAGACGAGCGCCAGCGGCGTCAGAATTTCTTATCCGAAGGCGGGCGAGGGGCCGGTCGTCACGGTCGGTCCGTTCCCGGCGCGGGAACGGGGGATGGTCGCCGGGTATACGGTGATCGACGTCGGGACGCAAGAAGAAGCGATCGAATGGGCGATGCGGATGCCGGATCCGAACGGATACGGGGAAGGAAATATCGAGCTTCGACAAATCAAAACGAAAACGGGAGGCTATTAACGATGACAACGAAATTAATACCGTACCTCATGTCCGAGGACGCAAGAAAGCAAGCCGGGTTTTACGCGCAATCGCTGGGAGGGGAAATCCAATCGGTCATGACGTTCGGCCAGATGCCGAATACGCCGGAAGCTGATAAGGACAAGGTCATGCACCTGGCCGTCGAAGTGGCGGGCGGTCTGACGATCTTCATGTCCGAAGCGTACGGCGGCTCCGTCGACGGAGAAATTCTCGACACGTTCGGCGTCACTTGGATGGACGCGACCCAATAAACTTACTTATCGGAATAGAAGGGGAGAATCGGATATGAACGAAGAAGTGATCGCGTTTATCGACGGGCTGAACGAGCCTTGGCAGAAGGAAATCAGCAATGGACTTCGGAGCGTCGTGCACGAAGCGATACCGGATTTCCAGGAACGGATGCAATACAAGAAGCCGCATTTTCTGAAGAACGGCAAATATGCCGCGGTCATCAGCGCTTCGAAGGACGCGGTCAGCTTTACGATCTTTAACGCGACGGGGCTCGACGTTCCCGCAGGGTTCGACGGCCCGCCGGAGCGGAAGACGATCAAGCTGAAAAAAGGTCAAGCGGCCGACTATGGTTTATTGTCATCTTTGGTTAAACAAGCTTCGGCTTCGCTATAACGAATAGACGATCCGAACCCGCCTGCTCAAGGCGGGTTTATTCTTATGCGGATATGCGGAAAATAGGCGGAGAAGACAGGGGGTGCGCGAATGCGGATCGTATTTCTCGGCACGAGCGCCGGTAGGCCGACGAAGACGCGGAACGTCACGTCCGTCGCGTTGCTGCTCGGACGGCATAACCGATTTTGGCTGTTCGACGCGGGAGAGGGGACGCAGCATCGGCTGCTCGCGTCCAAGCTGAAGCTGAACAAGTTGGAAAGGATATTCATTACCCATCTGCACGGGGATCATCTATACGGCTTGCCGGGACTGCTGACCAGCCGATCCTACTTCGAAGGAGCGGGACCGCTGCGGCTGTTCGGCCCGCCCGGCATTCGGGAATATATCGACTGCGCGTTCAAGACAAGCGAAGCCCACCTGGACTACGAGCTGGACATCGTCGAGATCGAAGCGGGCACGATCGCCGAGGACGAAGGCCATAAGGTGGAAGCGCTCGAGCTGGAGCACCGGATTCGCTGCTTCGGTTATCGCGTAACCGAACGTCCGGTTCCCGGGCAACTCGACTTGGCCGCGTTGGCGCGTCTCGGCGTGCCGTCCGGTCCGCTGTTCGGCAAGCTCAAGCGCGGGGAAGACATAAGCATGGCGGACGGAACCGCGGTCCGATCCGCCGAAGTCGTAGGGCCGCCGATCCCGGGACGCACGGTCGCCATTCTCGGAGACACGACGCCTTGCGCCAACGCCGTCATGCTGGGGAAAGACGCGGACGTTCTCGTTCACGAAGCGACGTTCGCGGCGGGGATGGAAGAGAAGGCGCTCGCCTACGGGCATTCGACCGTTAGGGATGCCGCCGGGATCGCCGCGGAGGCCGGCGCGAAGCGACTGATCGTAACGCACATCAGCTCGCGGTTCGACGACGAGGCGGTGGCTCGGATGATCGACGAAGTGAAGGACGTATTTCCGAATATCGAAGCGGCCGAAGATTTCTACGAGACGGACGTCGCCAAGAATTGAATGCGGGCCGAAGATTAATTATACTTAGTTCACTTGACTCGAAAGGAGGAGGGTACGGATGACAATCGTTGATTGTCGGACTAGCGGCACTCATGCAAAGCCCGGTACGGAGGCGATACTTTGCGTGAGGCGAGACGAAGCGGTACCCTATCGCCCCGAATAAGCAAGGATTGTTCCTTGCCGGCTTTGCACCCGTTCGGTACGAATACGAATAAAGGGGCTGAGTCGCGATGCGCGAACCATTTATCGCAAACCATGATTTCAATTTTATTAAGAAACAAGCGGATCAATTACTGCATGCAGTTAGAACGGTAGCCGACCGCAAAGTGCTGTCGTCTGCCAGATCGGGAGCGGAAGCGAGCATTTTCGACTTATTCCCGGAACTGCCGGACGACGCGAGAGAACGGTTAGGTTCGATCGCGAAGCTGGAAAAGGCCGAGGACTTCAAACGGTATCTCGATGAGCTCGAGCCTTATCGAACGGAATTTCCGCCGATATCAAAGGATATGATTTTGAAGCTGTTCCCCAAGAGCAAGAAACTCGCCGTTCCCGACCTGGCGGGAATCGACAAAAGGTTAGTCACTTATTTGAACTGGCTGGACGTGGCCGCTAACCGGTCGTACATCGTCTATCCGATGGACGGGCGATTCGTCGGCATCGAAGGTCGGATGACGCCGACGAACAAGAAGAGTTATTGCTTCGTCTGCAATCGGTTCGAGGAGATCGGCTTGTTCACGGCCGTGTCGAAGAAGAGGCCGGCCAACGCGTCGCCGGACTACTATAAGGCGCTCGGCCAATATTTGTGCGTACACGGGCAAGAGTGCAACAAGAACATTACGGATACGGCTTCGCTCGAGAGGTTCATTCGGGAATTGATCTTGTAATATCGCATGAAAAAACGGCATTTCGGAGTTGCAATTCCGAACTGCCGTTTTTTCTCGCGTTTAGAAGTCTTGGGAAATCATGAAATAGAGAATGACGATCGGGATCAGCGTGGCCGCGATGCCGAATATCGCCCAATTGCGGGAGGCGTTCTTGTACGCTTGGGAAAGGGTGCCGGATGCGAGGGAAGCGGCGCTATGACGGATCATCGCGCGTTGCAACGGGAGAAGGAACGCGATCCAGATCACGCCGGTAATCGCGAACAGGACGAGAGAAGCGGTCAGCCAATTCAATCCGGACATCGGCAAATCCGCCTTAACGGCCATCGCGTTGCCGGAAGCGATAAGGAGTACGAGTCCGGGCAGCGTAAAGACGTAATCCGCGAGCATGACGTTCTTGACGGCTTGATGGACGACGGCCGCGTCTTTCGTCGCGTCGGCCCGGATTTTCCAGAAAGCCGCCGTGACGATGTTGCCGAGGAACAAGACGACGCCGATGACGTGAAGCGTTAACCAAACGTTCATGAAGATCTCTCCATTCTTCGCCGCGTTAGCGGGCTTGTAAGATGTCGGCGACGAGCGCCGTAAACCGCTCCGCGTCGAACGCGCCGGATACCCCCGGTATCGAAGCTCGCACCCGCAAGCCGAGCGAAAGGATCATGAACATGTCGGCGACCTCTTCCGCGTTCACGGAGGAAGGGATGACGCCATGCCTTTGTCCCGTCGTGATCCATTCCTTCGAATAGTGGTAGGAGCTTTCGTAATACCGCTTAAGGGCGGCGGCGACGATCGGTTGATCCTCCTTGCCGAGCAAATAGGATAACACTTTGTTCGTGACGTCTTCCGGGTTGCCGAACGATGCGAACCTTTCGGCAAGGCGCAGCATAGGCCCGTCGAAGCGCGAGTTCGAAGGATCGACGGCGGCGTTGAAGCGCGCGTTCGTCTCTTCCAGCCGTTCTTGCAGCACGAGGGCGAAGATTTCGTCCTTGCTTCCGACGTAATGGAAGATCGCCCCTTTGGACATGCCCGAGCGTTCCATGATGTCCTGCATCGTAATCGCCTGACAGCTTTTCTCGCGAATCAATTCCTTCGTCGCCTCGAGCAGCGATTGGAACGATTGTTGTCTTCTTTCCTGTTGTTTCATGGAATCACCCTCGTCAAATACGGAGTTAGAATAATCTGGTAAACTCATTATACAAACAGACTGTCGGTTTGTAAATGAGTTTTTAATCAGAAATGGCTCTTTCCAAGGGCGGTGTCGATAGGCTTATAATAGGAGTGACGTAAGATGAAGGGGGAGCGGCATGACAAACGCAGGAATTTCGACGGAGTCGCAAGTGCGGCCGAGACAAGCGTTAGATAAACTGAAACCATATACGGCGGGGAAACCGATCTGGGAAGTCCAGCGCGAATACGGACTCGATCGCGTCATCAAGCTCGCGTCCAACGAAAATTCGCTCGGACCTTCTCCGAAGGCGATGCAAGCGATTCGCGAGAAGGTAACGGAGCTTCACCGGTATCCGGACGAGCGTTCGTCCGGGTTGGTCGGCGCATTGGCGGAATCGTTCGGGCTTCCGAACGAATCCTTCCTCGTTACGAACGGCGGAGACGAACTGATCATGCTTCTCTCCAAGGCGTACGTGGAGCCGGGCGACGAGATCGTCGTTCCGGACCCGACGTTCAGCGAGTACGAGTTCGGTTCCTTGCTGATGGCGGGCCAAGCGGTGAAAGTGCCTCTTCGGGAACGTTTCTCGTATGACGCGGACGCCTTGCTTGCCGCCGTCACGGACAAGACGAAGATCGTCTACTTGTGCACGCCGAACAACCCGACGGGCACCTATTTACCGGAACCGGAAATGCGGCGATTGCTGGACAGCCTCCCTCCGCGAGTGCTGGTCGTCGTCGATGCGGCTTATCGGCATTACGCGACGGCGGACGATTACAGCGACGGCTTGGCGTTCGTCCGCGAAGGGTATCCTGTCGTTTCTTTGCATACATTCTCCAAAATTTACGGTTTGGCCGGTATCCGGGTCGGCTACGGCGTCGCGCGCGGCGATATCGTCCGCACGATGCTGAAGGTCAAGGAACCGTTTAACGTGAACGCGCTGGCCGACGTCGCCGCTCAAGCCGCATTGACGGACGAAGAGCATCTCGAAGCCTCCGTTCGCATGAACGACGAAGGCCGTCGCCAACTGTACGAAGGACTCGGCAAGCTACGCATTCCGTACACGGAAAGCATGTCGAATTTCGTGTTGGCCGAACTCGGCGAGCATACCGGGCGTATCTACGGACAGTTGCTGGAGCGCGGCGTTATTTTACGTTCGGGCAAAGGTTGGGGGCTTAACGAACACGTTCGAATTACCGTCGGTACCCGGGAAGAGAACGAGGAATTGCTGAAGGCGCTGGGGGAATTGTACGGATGACGACGACCGTTCAACAGATTATCGATCTTTTTCTCTCGAACGTCGCGCCGAGGCCGAATACCGTCGATACGTTAAAAAGCGGACGGCCGGACAAAGAAGTTCGCAAAGTGGCGGTGACGTTCACGTCGACGTATTCGGTGATCAAGCAAGCCGTCGATAACGGCGCGGACTTGCTCGTCACGCACGAGTCGAGCTATTACAACCATCGGGACGAGACGGAATGGCTTCGCGGAAATTCGGTATACGAGAAGAAACGCGAGTTGATCGAAAGCTCGGGAATCGCGATCTTCCGGCTGCACGATCATATCCATGATTACGAGCCGGACGGCATCCTCGCCGGAATGCTAAAGGCGTTGGATTGGGAGAACCGCGTCATCGCCGGCGAACATAGGATGATCGAGTTGCCGGACGACAAGGCGCATACGGTCCGTTCGATCGCAGCTTACGCGAAGGAGAAACTTGGGATCGAGAGAGTACTGGCGACGGGAGATCCGGAACAGCCCGTACGCAGAATCGCATTGTTACCCGGTGCCGTAGGCGCCCTGCGGCAAATCAAATACCTTTCTCGTCCGGACGTCGATCTGCTCATCGCGGGCGAGACGAACGAATGGGAAGCTAACGAATACGCCAGAGACGCGGCGGATATGGGGCAATCGAAAGCCTTGATCGTTCTCGGCCATCAGAAGAGCGAAGAAGCCGGCATGCTGACCGTCGTGGACATGCTCCATCGTTCGTTTCCCGAGCTTGAAGCGGCGTTCGTCGAAAGTCCGGTCGCCGTACGGAGCCTGTAAGCATAAGGCGATATTCTCCTGACGACACTAGTCCGAAAGGAGATGAGCTTATGGTCTTGCCACTATTGAAAGTCGTTGTATCCGTAATGATAGTGTGCGCATCCGGCATGCCCGCAAAATTCGATCCGAACGACGGATATCGCGAGTATATCGTTTGGGTGCCGCACGCGAGGAAGGCAGTCGGCGAAGCTTACCCGGACGCCGCCGCGGTCGACTTCCAATACGTCGGCTGCGAAGCCCGGTCGCCGACGATTACCGCCTGCAAGTATAAATACTGGATGAAAGACGCTCAAGGACGGGAATTCGGCGTCTACGTAACGGTTGAAGGCGACAATAAGTCTGGGAGGGCGCTCAGCGTCCGCACGGAGAAGACGGATAGCTAGACAAGGAGGCAACTAGTACTTTGAACATCGACGAATTACTGTTGGAGACCTATAACGAAGCCGCTTATCCGGTCGGGGGCCACGGCAAAAGAAACGTTCAAGTGCTGAAGGACGCAATCATGGCTTTCGACGGCACCGCGATGAGCGATATGTACGGGAACGGCAAGATCATCGCGGATTTCGAACGGAAAATCGCGAACGTCTTAGGAAAGCCGGCGGCCGTCTTCTTCCCTAGCGGCACGATGGCCCAGCAGATCGCCTTACGGATCTGGTGCGATCGTAACGGTCTGAAGAAGGTGGCGTATCATCCGCTCAGCCATCTGGAAATCCACGAGAAAGACGGCCTGAAAGAGCTGCATCATATCGAGACCGTGCTGCTTGCGGACAAGGAGCGGACGATCGAACACGAAGACGTGCTCCGCATGAAAGAGGACGTTTCGTGCTTATTGCTCGAATTGCCGCAACGCGAGATCGGCGGTCAATTGCCGTCCTACTCCGATCTGGAGGCGATCGCGGCTCATTGCCGCGAACGGGGCATTCGGCTTCACTTGGACGGGGCGAGGCTATTCGAGATTTTGCCCTACTACGGCAAGACGGCCGCGGAAATCTGCTCGCTGTTCGATAGCGTCTACGTCTCGTTCTACAAGGGCATCGGAGGGGTCGCGGCGCGATTCTCGCGGGCGAACCGGATTTCGCGGACGAATCGAAAATATGGAAGAGACGTCACGGGGGCGATCTGATCAGTCTGTATCCGTACATTATTAGCGCGGACAAGAATTTCGACGATCGGGTCGGTCAAATGGCGCGGTACTACGAAGATGCGGTCGAGCTCGCCGCGATGTTCAACGAATGCGATGGCGTGGAGACGAAGCCGGCGGTGCCCGTATCGAACATGTTCCACGTTCACGCTTCGATGTCTTGGCAGAAGTTCGGAGCCGCGCTCATCGCTTCATACCGAGAGACGGGCATCGGCATGACCCCGTTCATACGGGGTACGGGGGACGACTCGTGTTATTTCGAGATTAGCCTGGGCGATCGCTACGAGGGCGTGGCGAAGGACGCACTAGCGAGCTTCTTCGAAGCGTTAAGAGCGAACCTGAAGGAAGTTGCGGATTTCGACGAATTTGCCTCTCGTAAACTATGATAAAATAATCGTAGTTTGCAGATTCTTTCGAGTTACGAGGTGGAAGCGTGTCAAATACCGTATGGAAACAACGTTCTTTAAATTGGTTTAGCGTCGTCGGACAAATCGAAGCTTGGTCTTTTTTGATTCTGCTTGGCATCGCCATGCCGCTTAAATACGGGATGGACGTGCCCGAAGCGGTCACGATCGTCGGGATCGCCCACGGCTTTTTCTTCGCCTTGTATTTGTCGACCGTCGTTCTCGCGACGATCGTCCATCGCTGGAGCGTGCTGCGCATGCTTGCCGCGTTCGTCGCCTCGTTGCTGCCGTTCGGTCCTTTCGTGATGGATCGCCGGATTCGCAAAGCGATGCTCGCGGAGGGCGGTAACGCCGCATCTCGATAAGGAAAGCCGGAAGATGAAGAGCCATCGGAGTTGTCATTCGATCCCGGTGGCTCTTATTCGTTGCCGGTACGCTTTTTCAAGGGTTCGCTACGCCGCTAACGCGCCCTTGACGGCTTCATACGGCACGTTCGGGAGCAGGCTCTTTTTTGTTTGAAGATCAGAGAGTTGCCGCGGCAGCCTGTTTAGTGAGGCGGCATTATTTCCCCATGCTCATATTTGAGATCATCAACAATCCACCGATCCCCTTTCTTTATAAGGGAAGCATGGACTCTTGCAAGAAAGTATTCAGCCAGATCGCCGTATTCAACAGACCAAGATATCTGTAGACTTGTGAAGTTCGTGTACTTCATCCAACTCACATCTTCCTTAGTAAGTGGACGTGGAGACTGATTAAATCCTTTCTTCTCGATAATGGTATTAATTGCCTTGTCTGTAAAATGCGGCTGTAGGTATTCTCGCTTTTGTTTGACGTTGGTTATACTGTTCGCTTTGGCGATTGCAGTATAAAGAATGTGCATGGCTTCATCTTTCGTTAGGGGAGCAAGTGAAACGCGCATGTGATCTGAGCCAGCAGAAAGACTGTCGGGATACCAATAAACTTGCTCAACTCCGAAAAACGTATCATTAACCTCTCGGAATTGAACATAAACCCGTCCATGGAATACTTTGACGAATGGTCCGCCGACCTTGGCTATTAGTTGTTTATCGTCCTTCGTCATTGTTGCGGTTTTCGTTTTGTTATCCCAAGACACTTGAGCTTTGATTTGATCAGCGGCATATCTCAAAGGAACATAGATACGATCATCAACCATTTTACCTTGCACTTCAGCAGCGTATGCACTGATGGTCGGGCTTAACATCAAAGCGGCTCCTATCAGTCCAGCTAAAATTTTCATCCTCATGATCTTGTCTCCTATTCATCGTATAGCTATAGCATTAAGACGAGTTTCACCACGGAAGGTTGCAAAGAAGACGAATGGTAATAAACGGAACTAAATTGCAAGGTTGGAGGGGTTCATTCGAATGGACACCTTGAGGCCTGCTGATATAATGGAGAAAGCTTACTATCCCCGAACGAAGAAGGAGCAGGCATAGATGATCATTCATTCCGTTATTTTTTCGCTGAAGCACGAGAAAGGCTCGGCGGAGGAACAACGTTTCCTCGAAGACGGCCGCGCGACTCTGAGCGCGATCCCTACGGTAAACGACTTTCGGGTTCTTCGGCAAGTCAGTCCGAAAAATACATACGACTTCGGATTCTCGATGGCGTTCGACGACCAAGCCGGCTATGAGGCGTACAACGAGCATCCGATGCATGTCGACTTCGTGGAAAACCGTTGGAAGACGGAAGTGTCCGACTTCCTCGAAATCGATTACAACGAATATGAAGTGATCGACCGTCTCTATCGCGCGAATAAAACGAAAGGAACCGTCTCCGAGGAAACGGTTCCTTTCGCGATCGCTCTAGCAAATGCGATCATGAATCTTTCTTCTTTTGTTGCTGGATCGATGCCCGCAACGCTTTGTATTTGTTTAAGCCGACCGCGATCAATAAGAGGCCGACGGCGATCAACGCGATTCCGATCGCTTCGTTGACGTAAATCATGTCGACGATGCCGAAGACGAACAGCATCAGTCCGAATACCGCGATGACGAGCGGATTGGTGGGTTTGGATTTCATGGGATCAAGCTCCTCGCCTACGAATAAAGTGGTTAATGGTACATCCAGTATAACCGATAGAATCGAATGTGTCGTCGATACGACCTCAAGGGAGGAGCGTCGCGGATGAAATCCGTTAATCCGATAGTTCCATCCGAAGATGGAAGTCGCATTTATAAGCGATCGTTAACGATCGTCGTACTCTCGCAAATATTCGGAGGCGCCGGGCTTGCGGCCGGCATTACCGTCGGCGGGCTGCTGGCGCAGGAAATGATCGGTTCGGAAGGCTACGCGGGAGCGCCTTCCGCGTTATTCACGCTCGGGTCGGCGGCATCGGCATTCCTCGTCGGGCGGCTGTCCCAGCGTTACGGACGAAGAATCGGCCTCTCGGCGGGATTCATGGCGGGAGGCGCCGGCGCGCTCGGCGTCATCGCCGCCGCGGTAACCGATCAGTTGTTCCTGTTGTTCTTATCGCTTCTTATCTACGGAGCCGGCATGGCGACGAACCTGCAGGCGCGCTACGCCGGAACCGACTTGGCCAAGCCGACGCAGCGGGCGCGCGCGATTAGTACCGCGATGGTGTCGACGACGCTCGGAGCGGTGGCGGGACCGAATCTCGTCGATCCGATGGGGAGAATCGCGGAGTCGATGGACGTTCCCGCGCTGGCGGGACCGTTTATTCTGGCCGCTGCCGCTTACTTGCTTGCGGGCGCGACGTTATTCGTCTTCCTGAGACCGGACCCGCTGCTGGTCGCCCGATCGATCGCCTCCGAGCAAGCCGGCAATGCCGTGAAGGCGCCCGGACCCTTCGAACGGGAACGCGCGGCGAACGGCCGCGGCTTGTTCGTCGGCGCCTCGGTCATGGTGCTTACGCAATTGGTCATGGCCGCGATCATGACGATGACGCCCGTACACATGAAACATCACGGGCACGGCTTGGGAGACGTCGGACTCGTCATCGGCATCCATATCGGGGCAATGTATTTGCCTTCCCTCGCGACCGGGATGTTCGCCGACAAGTTCGGGCGCACCGTAACGGCCTGCTCGTCCGGATTCATCCTTCTGTCGGCGGGTATGTTAGCCGCTTGGGCGCCCGCGGATTCGATGCCGCTGCTCGTCGTCGCGTTGGCCCTGCTTGGCCTCGGCTGGAATCTCGGTTTCATCAGCGGCACCGCGATCATCGTCGACGCGACTTCGCTCGAGAACCGGGCGAGAATGCAAGGCTCGCTCGACGTCACGATCGCGCTCGCCGGCGCGACGGGCGGCGCTTTATCCGGCATGGTCGTCGCCGCGTCCAGTTTCTCTACGTTGTCATGGATCGGCGGGGTGTTGTCCCTGCTGCTCATTCCGATCATCGTATGGGCGCGCGACAATAACAATAAGCAATCGAGCGAAGCATGATGGAGGCTTAGGGGCATGCAACAATCCGTTGGGGAAGTCGGCGAAATCAACCGTTATCCAATCAAGTCGTTCGGAGGGGAAAAACTCGAATCGTGCGAGCTCGCAGCGTACGGCATGCTCGGCGACCGGTTTGCCACCTTCTACGACGAGTCCCAAGAGGGCTGGCAGAAGTACATCACGGCGCGGAATATTCCGAACATGATGACTTATCAAGCGAGATACGTCGACGGCGATATCCGGGTGACGGCATCCGACGGGCGCGAGTTCGGCTGGGAAGAATCGTTGCTCGTAGAAATCCAAGGCCAGACGAAGACGCCGATCGCGATGTCCAGAATGATGGATCCGAATCCGGAGAATCCGCACTTGTTGTCCGTCGATGAAGCCGGCATTCTGATCGTAACCGACGCGACGATGCGCAAGCTGGAGAACATGTGGGGCAAGGAGCTAGACCAGCGGCGGTTCCGCGGCAACTTCGTCGTGAACGTCAACGATCAGGTTATGTTTGAGGGAGATTGGATCGGCAAAGAAATCGAGATCGGCGGCGCAAGACTGAAGGCGGACGACTTCTGCGAAAGATGCGTCATGATCGCGATGGATCCCGACACGACCGAGAAAGATCCGTCGCTGCTGAAGATCGTAAACAAAGAGTTTAACCTTCGCTTCGGCGTGTATGCTTCCGTCGTCCGGCCGGGTCGCGTACAGGTGGGCGATACGGTCAAAGTGATCGGTTAGTTACCGCCACTAATTAAAACGCCGATCCCATTCGACTATGGGATCGGCGTTTTCAATCAAGCGTTACGCTTCGGGATATTTCTTCTCGATTTCGGCGAAATAAGCTTCGGTGATCCGTTCGAACGCCGCGTTGAGAATAACGGTTTCTGCTCAGCACGGTTAACTTCCTTTCCGCTCGATGACGGCAGGGGCTTGTTTTTTCAATTGAAGTATTGGGGGGGACTTCAGTCATTACAACCGCTCCGGTTGACGCTCGGCGCCGTTCGGGAGTATACTAACCTTCAACAAGCGGAATTTAGTTATTTAGTAAATTAGTAAACTTTAAAGTGAGGGCATCGCATGAAAATACCGACAACACTCAAACATAAACCCGTCATCGTCTCGGAAAATTACGAGCGAGTGGACGGTCGCTATGCAGGGAACACGGACGCTAAGGGTATATCGCTCGGATTGGCCCAGTGGAACGACAGAGGCAAGGTCGACATTTCCGCGAAAGTATGGCGATATACGGGAGAGAAGTGGTCCCGCCAATCGGAGGAGCTTCCGCTGCATCGCGTGTTGGACTTGTCCATCCTGATTACCCGTTCCATGGCGCATTTTCGCGAAGCATACCGGTACGAGAACTTGTACGATCAGGAGAAGCCGGTCATCGACCGGGTAGGCTTGCAGGGGGACGCGATGACCGTCTCCGTCTGCACGGACAACGAGAAGATTAACGACGACATCAAGCTGTTCAGCCAAGCGCTGAGCGACGACGACGAATTGATCGGAGAACGCCTTCGGACGCTTTCGCGCATACTGAAGGATATGGGGTATTGATCATTAAGACGCTTGTCCGATTCCGTTCCGATGCGCGAACAACCTGCAAATATGCATTTTGTTCGACTCGTATATTCAAACTTTCGAGGACAACCTGCGATAATGCAGGTTGTTTTCTGCTTTACGAGAGAAATGATCTAAATCGGCTTAACAAAATGCATATTTGCTTGTTGTTGAGCCGTTTTGTCGATTTCGCACCGATCAACCTGCACATTTGCAGGTTGTCGTGGAAGATGAGGGTGGGCAGTTAAAACGGGGCTTTCCAGTGACCGAAAATAGGAACTTGAAGCGTCCAGGCAGGCGATCGGCATTCCGCGGCGAATTGATATGGAATATACTTCCTGTCCAATAGGGGTGGAAACGATGATATTTCGACCTATTGCTTTGCTCTGCATATTCGCCGTTGCCTTAACCGGGTGCAGTCTATGGAACGACGAACCCGCGCCTTCGTCCGAGCCGATACCTTCCCCCGTTCCGGCTCCGGTCGCCGAAGATATCGCCAAAGCTTATTTGGCTTTATGGCAGAATCGCGATTATGCCGGCATGTACGCGTTGCTTACGCCGCAAGCGAGAGAAGCGATGACCGAGCCGCAATTCGCCGAACGCTACGAGAAAATATACGAAGGCATCGAGGCGACCAATTTGGTCGTGACCGAGGTTCCCCCCGTAGCGCCGTCAACGGAAGCGCCGGGCGGCGACGAAGACTTGCAAGGGAAAAGCGTTGTCGAGAACGTCGTCCGTGCGTTCGAATACCGCGTGAGGATGGATACGGTCGCGGGGGCGATCGAATTCTCGAACAAGGGCGTGCTGCGCAAGATGCTTGAAGGAGAAAAGATGATGTGGTTCGTCGAATGGATGCCGTCCTCGATATTCCCCGGCATGGAAGAAGGGGACAAAGTCCGGGTGCAAACCGTCGCCTCCGAACGGGGGGAGATCGTCGACAGAAACGGCGTCGGGTTAGCCGTGAACGGAAGCTCTCCCCAGCTCGGCATCATTCCGGGGAGGCTCGGAGACGACGCGGATAACCTGAAGGCACTGATCGCGAAGAAGCTCGGAATATCCGCGAAAGAAATCGACCGCAAGCTCGGCGCCTCATGGGTAAAGCCCGATCTGTTCGTGCCGATCGGTCTCGTTCCGGAATCCGAAGTCGCGGACTTCGAGGGCATACCCGCTGTCTCCTTCCAACAGAAATCTCTTCGCTCGTATCCTTTCGGCAAGGTAACGGCGCACTTGACAGGTTACGTCGGGGAGATCAACGCCGAGGAGTTGGAACGGACGAAGGATAAAGGCTACAAGAGCGGCGACCTGATCGGCAAGACCGGCTTAGAGCAAGTGCTCGAAGACAAGCTGCGGGGAACGGACGGCGTCGTCGTCGCGATCGCGGACGAGAGTGGCGAGAGGAAGTCCGTTCTCGCGGAGAAAGCCGCCGTACAAGGCATGTCTTTCCAACTTACGATCGATTCCGAGCTGCAGACGTCGATCTACAACGAAGTGAAAGAGGACGCTGCGTCCGTCGCCGCGGTGGAGCCCGCGACCGGCGAAATCCTGGCGCTGCTCAGCAGTCCCGCTTACGATCCGAACGCTTTCTCGCGAGGACTCTCTTCCGAGCAATTCGACGCTTGGAATCAAGACGCGCGCAAGCCTTTCTTGAACCGTTTCGCCAGAGGATACGCGCCCGGTTCGTCGTTCAAGCCGATCACGGCCGCGATCGGGCTCGATACGAAATCGCTGGATCCGGCCGAGAAGAAGCCGATTGCCGGTTTGAAGTGGACGAAAGACGGCTCTTGGGGCAGCTATTACGTCAAGAGAATACACGCAGTAAACCCGGTCGACTTGTCCAAGGCGCTTACCTATTCGGATAATATCTATTTCGCGCAAGCGGCCGTCGGCATCGGAACGAAAAAGTTCGCGGAGGGAGCGGCCAAGTTCGGCATCGGCGAGGAGATCCCGATCGTCTATCCGATCGCCAAGTCGCAGCTGGCCAAAGGGAACATCGAAAGCGATATTCTGCTTGCGGATTCCGGTTACGGCCAAGGACAAGTGACGATGTCGTCGCTTCACGTCGCTCTCGTCTACTCCTCGATCGCGAACGATGGCAACATCGCTTATCCGAAGCTGATCTTGTATGACGAAGCGACCGTTCCGCGAACGTGGAAGGAACGCGCGATGTCGGCGGACACGGCCGCGCTCTTGAAGGAAGACCTCGTCCAAGCGGTCGCCAGTCCCGCCGGAGTCGGACACGGCGCTTCCGTACCGGGCGCATCCATCGCCGGCAAGACGGGGACCGCGGAGCTGAAAGCGAGCAAAGGCGCCGAAGGCCAGGAAAACGGCTGGTTCGTCGGTTTCGACGCGAACGCCCCGAAGTTCGTCCTCGCCATCATGATCGAGAACGTGCAAGATCGGGGAGGCAGCAAATACGTCACCCCGAAGGCGAAACGGATATTCGAGCAGGCGATGAAGCAACGTTAGCTTCCTAGTTCAAAGAGGACAGGAACATGAATAGGCTTTGCAGGAGGGCGCGACCGAATGAGGTCGCGTCCTTTTTTTCGAGGAATGTACATATGAAACAAGCCCCCTGCGCGTACATTTGAATAAATGACGTTAGAGGGGTAAGTCTCGATGGGGACGAAATTCATCAAGCTTCTCGGCCTGATCGCCGGCGTCGCGGCGGCGAACGTCGCCTTGCTCTCGCCCGGCTTGCTCGGCATGCGAATCGGCGGCGGGGCGTTCGAGACGGCGGTCGGCGTCACCGGGTTGCTCGCGAGCGCGATCGTGCTCCTATACGGGGGTTACTCGATCGGTCTGAAGCCGGAGACGGCGATTCCGGTCAAGCAAATCCGATCCCATGAAGATTACGTCGAAGCGTTGTCCCGCTATAAGCGCGCGAAGTCGCTCGAGAAGGAAATGGCCGTCGCCTTGGGGCAATTGGAGCGTATGAGGAAGAAGCAGCTGACGTTGAGCGACGTGCTCGATCAGCGCTTCGACCCGGCAGAGCTGAGCTACGGGAAGTTCGCATCCGTCGCCCGCGAGGTGGAGAAGCTGTTCTACGCCAACGCAAGGAGCATGCTGAACAGGCTGCGCGTCTTCGACGAATCCGAGCTCGACCCCGCCGACCCCGCGCGATTCTCGAAGGAGCTGCTGCAGGAGAAAACGAATCTGCACAACGAGAACGTCGAGTTCGTGCGGCATTCCGTCGCCGCGAACGAGGAGATCTTGCTGAAGCTGGATCGGCTGCTGCTCGAAATCTCGCGTCTGGACAGCTTCGAGCCGGGGGATATCGAGAACATGCCTGGCATGCTCGAGATCGATTCCCTGATCAAGCAAACGAAGTATTACAAATCTTGAGAGGTGATGGGGCATGGCCAACAAGGGCAAGTTTTTCCTGCTGTCGGGTCTACTCTTGATCGTCGTCTTCGGCCTCGTCTACTACGGCATTACGCTGACATCGAATTTGGGCAAGTCCAAAAGCCAGGTCACGTCGGAGAACGCGGGCAAGAGTTTAAGCAAGCTCTACGGCGATATCGAAGTCAAAACCGTCGAGCCGACGAAGGGTCAGATCGATCTGGACCCCGTCGACGTCGCCGCCGCGCTACCGGATATTTCGAAGTTCCCGATCGCCGTAGACAATACGACGGACAACTACGCGGAGATCTTCTCGTCCACGGAGAAATCCGGGACCGGCGTCGATGGATGGCTGACGGAGGTCGCGACCGCGTTCAATAAGGCGAACATCGAAGTCGACGGGAAACCGGCATCGGTGAAAATCCGCAATATCGCTTCCGGCACGGCAGCCGATTACATCCGCACGGGCAAGTACGTACCGGACGCGTATACGCCCTCCAACGAGCTATGGGGAGAAATGGTCAAAGTGAGCGGCGTGAAGACGCAGCTCGTGGCGAAGCGGCTAGTCGGCAACGTGCCCGGCATCGTCATCGCCAAGGCGAAGTACGACGCGCTCGTCGACAAGTATGGCTCGGTGAACGTCAAGACAGTCACGGATGCGATCGCGAACAACGAGTTCTCGATGGGGTATACCGACCCGTTCGCGAGTTCGACGGGATTGAATTTCCTCGTTACGGCGCTCAATACGTTCGACGGCTCCGACATTCTCGGTGCGAAAGCGGTGGCCGGCTTCGAGAAATTCCAGGCAAACGTGCCGTTCCTTGCGTCCACGACGATTCAGATGCGCGACGCCGCGAAGTCGGGCATGCTGGACGGCTTCGTACTGGAGTACCAGACGTTCGCGAACGCGGCGGACTTGAAGAGCGGATATGTATTCACGCCGTTCGGCGTACGGCACGACAGTCCGTTGTACGCGCTCGGCGATGTGACACAAGAGAAGCTTAATGTCATTAATAAATTCGCGGAATTCGTAACGCAAGCCAAGTACCAGCAACTGGCGGAGATGAGCGGCTTCAACCAGCTCGAAGATTACAAGTCCGAGCTGGCCGTCGTCGACGGCAACTTGCTGTCGTCCGCCCAGAAGCTGTGGAAGGAAAAGAAAAACGGAAGCAAGCCGATCGCCGCCGTCTTCGTCGCGGACGTCTCCGGCAGCATGGACGGGGAACCGCTGAACGGCTTGAAAGAATCGCTGCTCAAGGGGCAGAAGTATTTGGGCAAGGACAACAGCATCGGCCTCGTGTCTTACTCGAGCGACGTCACGATCAGCCTGCCGATCGCCAAGTTCGATACGATCCAGCAATCGATGTTCGTCGGTACGGTGGGCGCGCTGGAAGCGGGAGGCGGAACGGCGACGTTCGACGGCATCGTCGTCGCGCTGAAGCTCCTTCAGGACGAACTGGCGATCCATCCGAACGCGAAGCCGCTCATTTTCGTCCTGAGCGACGGGGAGACGAACGAGGGCTATTCGCTATCCGATATTAAAGGACTGATCGAGACGTACAAAGTTCCGATCTATACGATCGGCTACAACGCCAACATCAAAGCGCTGCAAAGCATATCGAGCATTAACGAAGCGGCCAGCATCAACGCGGATACGGACGACGTCGTGTACAAGATCGGTAATTTGTTTAACGTGCAGCTGTAACGGCAACCGGAAGGATCATCCCATTCAGAGGAGGACGCCCATGTCATTTTCGATGGAAGTCGCAAGCTCGGAGCGGATCAAGGAGGCGATCGAGCGGGAGGTCAAGCCGGTTCCCGAAGAAGTCGCCAAGCTGAAGGAACTCGCCGACGCCAACGTCGCCACGATCTTGGCGCTCGATATCGAGTCGCTCGAGAAGAGGAAGGAAATTCTGCAATCGATCGACGCGTTCGGCTTGCAGACGATGAAATCGTCCTCGGACAAAAACGCGTTGCTCCAAGTATCCGTCGGCAATCTGTCCAAGACGGGAGACGAAGGCGGCCAAGTCGCCAAAGGGCTGACGGCGCTCCAGACGCAGCTGAAGGATTTGGACCCGAGTCTCGTCGATTTCGCGAAGAGAGGTTTTCTCGGCAAGCTCTTCAATCCGCTTCGGTCGTATTTCCAGAAGTACCAGAAAGCCGACGCGGTCATCGCGGACATCGTCGTGTCGCTCGACAAAGGAAAGACGACGCTGAAGAACGACAATACGACGCTGGAGATCGAACAGCAAAGCCTTCGGGAGCTGACGAAAAAACTTCAAAAGGAAATCCAGCTCGGCGGGTTGATGGACGAATCGATCGAATCGCAGATCGAAGCGGCGAAGCAACGCGGCGAGGATGCCGACAAAATCAAGTTTATCACGGAGGAAGTGCTGTTCCCGTTACGTCAACGCGCGATGGACCTGCAGCAGATGCTCGTCGTGAACCAGCAGGGCATCATGGCGATCGAGGTTGTCATCCGGAACAACAAGGAGCTTATTCGCGGCGTCGACCGCGCGAAGAACGTCACGATCTCCGCGCTCAAGATTTCCGTAACCGTGGCGAGCGCCCTATATAATCAGAGAATCGTCCTGAAGAAGATCGAGTTGCTGAACCAGACGACGAACGAGCTGATCGCCGGCACGTCCAGAATGCTCAAGGAGCAAGGGGCGGAGATCCACAAGCAATCGCTCGAGACGAGCGTTTCCGTAGAGACGTTAAAGCAAGCGTTCACCGACGTGCTGGCCGCGCTCGATTCGATCAGCGCGTATAAGCAGGAAGCGTTGCCGAAAATGCGGGAGACGATCAATCAGTTCCGAGAGCTGGCGGATACCGGCGAGAAGCAAATCCAGCGGCTGGAGAAAGGACAGAAGCTGGGCTTGTAACGCTCGATGCGGATAAAAGCCAAGGTCCTACATCCCAGACATAGGAAGCCTGTCAGATAGCGTTCCTTCGTTGCCGAGCGGACAATTCGTCTCTATAATGGCAGTAAGGGGGAACGGACAGTGAACGATTTCGCAAGCAAATGGGAAGCGACCCGCAATCAAGGAAAGCAAAAATATACGATGAAATACGGCGTGCTGTACATCGGAATGACCGCGACGATACTGCTATCCGTCTTGGATTGGATTTCTAACGGATCGGTATCCGTCGTCTATCTGTGCAGCCGGATCTTGGTATTGCCGATGATCGGCGCCATCATCGTCGGCATGCGCTGGGAAGGCATGGAGAAGAAATACGCGAAACTCAAAAGCGATGCCGAAGCGAAAGCTTGATCGACGATATTGTCGTTCCGCACTGACGAAGAGCACGCCGCCCATCGGGCAGGTGCTCTTCTTTTCGTTTTTTACGTATTGATTAGAGGGGAATACATTGGTATTGTCTAGTTGAAATTCAAGCGAAAGGAAATCCGATCCATGAAAAGAAAAAAGATTTGGAGGATCGTCCGCATCGCGATGCTTTACGGATTAGCGCTCGCGATCGTTCTGCTGGCCGTCGGTTACTTCTATCAGTCGGCGGGCAATCGGAACGACCGTTCGGTCTTCAAGCCGGTCGGCAAGCTGGTGGACGTGTTCGGCGGCAAGATGCATGTCTATAGCGGGGGGGAAGGCGACGCGACCGTCGTCCTGAGCGCGGGATGGGGTACCGTCAATCCCTACGTCGATTTCTACCCGCTGATCGAGAAGCTCGCCGGTCGAACGCGGTATGCGGTCGTCGACAACTTCGGTTACGGCTACAGCGACGTGACGGACCGCAAGCGGGATATCGATCTGATCGTCGAGGAAATGCGCGAAGGGCTGAATCAAGCCGGACAGAAACCTCCTTATATCATGGTCGGACATTCTCTCGCTTCGCTCGAAAGCATCCGGTTCGCTCAGAAATATCCGGACGAGGTCAAAGGAATCGTGCTCATCGACGGCGGCAGTCCCGAGTATTACGCAGCGCACCGTCCATTAACGTTCATCTCCCATGCGCAAAGGTTTCTGGTTCGATTCGGCATCGCGAGAGCGCTCTATCATTTCGACGGATTCGAGGAATCGCTAGCAAGCGATCGCAACGGCTTAAAGCTTCTCCCCGAAAAGCTGAAGGAAATGGACCGGGTATCGTCCTTATTGATCGCGAATAACAAGAACATCACCGACGAAATGCGCCAAAGCCGGAATAACGCGAAAAAGGTGATCGAAGGAACGAAACCGCTTGCCGTCCCCCTTATCGCCATGACAGCCGGAAGCTTCGGCAAGGCGACGACCGATTGGCTGAACAGCCAGAAGGAATTACCGTTGTGGTCGAAGGAGGGGAAGCAGATCCTCGTAGACGACGCCAATCATTACATTCATCTATACCGGCCTGATTTGGTCGCCGAGGCCATCTTATCGTTGGAGCCGACGAATAATCCATGAGCAACAGAGTATCGTACTTATCGGTTCCCATGCGGCGGCAAGTCGTTTCGTTCGATGTTCGCGTACGGCATTGCGTACAAATCGTCCATCAACGGACAAAAGGCGGAACGACATGGAACAATCCCGCGATCAAGTTTTTATCAAAAGGGTCGGCGCATTCCTCGTCGATCATTTCACGATTGGAATGATTGTAGCTTCCATCGTTCTATCGGCGATTTATTTAGACATCGCGATTTTTACGTTTTCACTTTTTAACCGCGTGATGCTCTTCTCGGCCGCGGCATGAAGGAAGCCCATCTCGTTCGCCCGAACCGGACGACGCTGCTGAAATACGTCAACGAAACGATCGGAAAAGCCTCGCGATCAGCGGGGATTTTTCTTTTTCACACCTATATTCCGAGAAAAATAGCAACCAACCGCCGCAAACATGCGTCTATAGTTAAGTTCCATATTCAGGAAACGGTGGGGAGAGGAGAGAGAACGGATGAAGATTAGAGGGTGGAAGAGAGCGGGGATCGCGCTATTATCGGTTCTCCTGCTGATTCCGGGCATCGCGGCGGTCGATGCCGCAACGTCGCAAGGGGGAATCACGTCCGGGACGACCGCGGTCGTTTTTTATTTGGATAAGAAAGAAGCGTTCCTCGACGGCAAACAAGTGACGTTGGAAGCCGCGCCGGTCGTCGTTCAAGGCAATACGTTCGTTCCCGCGCAATTCGTCGCCGGCGCGTTCGGCTTGAAGTACGCTTCGGACGCGGCAACGAAAGTGATCACGTTGGAGACGTCCAAGACGCGCATGAAGTTCGACTTGAAGAACAAATCCGCTTACGTCAACGACTATTGGTTCAAGCTCGATCAGGTGGCGACGGTCGCAGGCGGCAAGCTGCTCGTCAAGCTGACTTGGCTGTCTTCCTATATGGGCGCCACCTACTCGTATAACAAAGAACTGCGAAGAATCGACGTGCTTCATCTCAATCGTCCGGACGGCGTGTACGATCCGGCTTCCAACAGCTCGAAGCCGGTCGCCAAGTTCGCGTTCGGCAAGAGCAGCTATAAGCTCGGGGAACCGATTAAATACGTGAACTTAAGCTACGATCCCGATGCGGAGGCTCTAGCGTTATCGTGGGAAGGCAAGGAAGAAGCGTTCTTCAAGCCGGGGATATACCCCGTCACTTTAACGGCGACGGACAAGAGCGGCAACAAGAGCGCTCCGTATACCCGCAACGTCGTCATCGAGAACAAAACATACTTAAGCAAGGCGGAATACCCGCTGTACGCGAAACCGGAAGGCGCCTATATTACGACGGATTGGCCGACGCTATACGGCAATTATTTAAACCTCGACAACGTAACGAAGCAAGTAACGGAAGACAGATCCCGTTCGCTCATGGTCAGCGACAGTCCGGAGACGTTCGCCGAGCTCGGCATTCTGTACCAAGACTCGGCCGAAGGGAAGACGCGGCTGTACGCGAACCATCAGAACGGCACGAACGCGAAAGTGTCGTTCGCGATCTTGGCGACGAACGCGACGGAACGTCCTGTTACGTTGAAGACGACGAGAAAAGGCGAAGTGTACCCGACGGTGTACGCGATGCAGATGGGTAGCGAAGCGAGCGTCGACTTTATGATGGACGATCCGATCGACGAGGAGATGACGATACCTCCCGGCGAAACCTACATCTATAAGCAATTTCCGGATTTCTATCCGGGACAAGGCGTTAACCTGCTGTACGACGTCGAGACGGACGGAGAAGTGCAGTATACGTTCGCGGTAGCGAACGCCGTTTCGAACGAGATGCTCGATCTGCCGAAGCTACCTTACAACAAGCATATCCGAGGAACCTTCCCGATCACCGGCTTCGATTGGAAGATCGACTTGTCCGAATCGGGCTTAAGCAAGCCGAAGGTGCTCGTGCTCGGAGACGGCAAGCAGGATCCTTTCCAGAAGGGCGTCGATCCGCTTCGCGACAACGCCACGGTAGACGACCCGGCCAACTACGGAACGGTGTACCGGATTCATGCCGAACATCCGAGGCGAATGGCGGTCTTGATCTTGGCGAAAGGCGGTTCGTTCAAAGGACCGTTCAAGATCGACGGAGAAATACGCAAAGTGCCCGGCTCGGGGGTACTGACGGCGTTCGATGGCATGGTCATCCTCGAGAAAACGACCGGCGACGAGATGAGCCTCGACATCGAATTCACGCCTCCCGCCGGTTCGGCCTTCCCGATCAACCTGATCTTCTATCCGCTCGACGAGCGGGCCGATTAATTCATTCGCGGAGTCTCGCCCGGCTCGGAGAGGCTCCGCGAAGCTGTTTGTACAGCTTGCTGAAGCTTTGCAAGCTGCCGCAGCCGACCTTGTCCGCGATCTCGGATACGGACAAGGACGTATTCCTGAGCATGCGGTCCGCTTCTTGAACACGATGCAGGTTTACGTATTGCACGAAAGTTAACCCCGTTAATTGTTTGAACGTCTTGCAGAAGTGGTAAGGGCTCAAGTGAACGATGCCCGCGGCTTCCTCCAGCGTTATTCGTTCCATGTAACGTCGGCCGATTACGTCCAACAACGTTTTGAACCGGTCGGCTTTCCGGCGGAAGCCTTGCAGCCGAACGTCCGCGGCATCCTCCGAGAACCAGCGAGCGAAGCAGGCGAACATCGCCCGGCAGAGGGCGCGAACGCTTTGCTCGTAGTAGGGTTCTCCGCCGCGGAATTCGGCGATGAGTAAGTCGAGCATGCCGTTTAAGGTCGCGTAATGGTCGTCTCCCGGCGTTAGCTTGGCCGCGATGGACTTCACGCCGGCCGTGTAAGGGGAGACGAGTTCGAACGAGTCGGAGTCGGACGCGTGCAAAGCGGTCATCGACGGATGGAACACGACCGCGTACATGAGGAAATCCCGCTCGGGCGAGTAGACGGAGTGGAGCTCGCCGCTATTGACGAAGATGAGGTCCCCCGGCTTCCCGAGCCAATGTTGGCCTCCGATCTGGATGACGGCTTGCCCCCGTTCCACGCGAATGATCTCGAAATGCTCGTGCCAATGAAGCGCGAGAACGTCGCGATCCCGGAATGCGGTATGAAAGACGTTAATCGGAAAAGCCCGATGGGCGAGTTCGGTTGACTCCTGCATGAATTTATTGCGTATCATGTTTCGTTCTCCTTGATTCGATGTTCATTATATTCGCAATATCGGATAAATCTATCGCAATTCCCGCGGAGAAATCCAACCGATTTGCCTGTATGATGGAATCCTATCATATCCGGCAGAGCGAGGGTATACGCAATATGGAACAAACGAAAGAATTATCCGAAGGTCCGTTAACGATCTGGCGGTTGTCTTGGCCGATCGGTATCGAGCTGACGTTGCAATTGTTGATGGGAACGATCGATACGCTCATGGTGAGCCGGCTCGGAGACCGTGCGGTGTCCGCCGTAGGCATCTCCAACCAAGTCGTCACCGCGGCGATGACGCTGTTCGCCTTGATCAACGCGGGCGTCGCCATCGTGCTGGCCCGCAACTGGGGAGCGGGCAACTACGAGAAAGCGAGAAAAGCGGCTATCCTTTCCATGCAAGCGAACGGGCTGGCGGGCATCGCGCTCAGCCTTTTCTTCGCGTTGTTCACGGGGGTTACGCTTGCGGCGCTTAGCACGCCCCAGGAAATATCCCCTTACGCGAACGAGTATTTAACGACGATCGGCGGTTGCTTCGTCGTCGTCGTGCTTCATGCGGCGACGAATACCGTCATCCGGAGCACGGGAAACACGAAAGGGCCGATGTATATTGCCGTCGGCATGAACGTTGTTCATCTCTTGTTGAATGGGTTGCTCATCTTCGGTCATGCGGGCTTTCCGGAAATGGGGATCGCGGGGGCGGCTTATTCGACGGCGATCAGCAGGTCGCTGGCGTTGCTCGTGTCTGCGTGGTTGCTCTGGAAAACGTTCCATCCCGCCTGGGCGCGGAAGGAATGGTTCGTCTTGGATAAGTCCGTGCTGAAGGAAGTAGCGAAGATCGGGCTGCCGGTGTCGTTCACGGCGGTCTCGTGGGGATTCTCGCAAGTGTTCATCACTCGGATCGTCTCCGGCATGGGACCCGACGCGATCGGGGCATATGCCTACTTGCAGACGATTCAGATGTGGCCTTGGATCGCGGCCAGCGCGATCGCCGGCGGGCTGGGCATACTCGTCAGCCAATTGTACGGCGCGGGCAAGACGGAGGAGCTAACGAAGAGGCTTAGGCGCGGCATAACGGCGGGAATGGCGATCGTAACTACGGTATCCGCCATTCTCTTCGCGGCGGGTCATCCGGTGATGGCGTTATTTACTTCGTCGCGCGAGATCGTGGACTTGGCCATTCCGGTACTGGGCTTCACGATCATCTGGATGCCGCTACGAGTCGTCGGCTTGCTGACTTCGACATCGCTCAACGCGGTCGGAGAAGCGCGGGCCGTAGGCCTCATGTCCATCTTCGGCATGTGGGCGCTGGCTACGGGCGGCGCTTACTTGCTAGGCGACTTAGCCGGCATCGGCCTGATGGGAGTATTCTTGGCAGCGCTCGCGGACGAAATCGTTCGAGCGTCTTACTTCGTGGCCAGGTGGAGAAAGAAAAGCAAGCAATTGCGCGCGGTATCCGATTCTATTCCGATCCAAGCTTAGACCGATACCCGACGAAGGTCGCCGGGTATCGGTCAGTAGAATAGGCAGGGCAAACAAATCCGCACTTACAATTCCGCATATACTCGACAACCCGGCTTATGGATTGGAAGACGCCATCTCCGCGTATGTTTTTTGGCATACCATATTGGAAATACGAGGTACGTATACGATTTCTCCCGGGCTCAATTGATTCGGATTGGCAAGGTGGGGATTGGCCTCTTCCATTATCGTATGGGGAATGTTGTATTTATGGCATACGGCCGCTAACGTATCGCCTGCCTGTGCTTGGTGCTGCGCGAACAACATATCGTCCGATTTGCCGTCTCTGAAGAAAGGGAAGAAGAACGGGGAAAAGAAAAAGAACGGAAATAAGAATCGATTAGGGAAAAAGGGATGGGGAAATGGGCGAAAGAACGGGCGTCCGAATCCTCCTCCGAATCCTCCTCCGAATCCTCCTCCGAATCCGCCGCCGGGAAAAAATCCGCGATTATCCATAAGCTAACCTCCACGAATATAGTCATTTGACTATATAGGGTATTAATTTAGGAACGAATGGGTTCCTATTTATTATTTCAACCGAAACGTCTTCACGATTCTCGGCGCGTCGACGTTGACCATACGCTTGAGCAGCCGAATCGGAATACCGTATTTCTTATAATCATAGTCCGACTTGTCTTTTTTGAGGAATTCGTCGGGGAGTTCTCCGGGCAGCGCGTACGCGTAGATGAAGCCGTCGCGGGCCGCGAGGCGGACGAAAGGAGATTCGTCGTAGCCTTCCTTGATCCATTGTTTTAACGTTTTACGGAATACGAGAATGGATAACGCCTCTTCGTACACTTTGCCTTTGTATTTGAATAGGAAAAAGACGCCGTACTTCGCGTCGATGACGCGTGTCGTCCGTTCGAAGACGATGTAGTTTTTCCACCAAAGCGGGAGCTTCACGCTGAAGCCGTATTTGGGGTCTTGGTATACGATGTAAGCCATGGCTTTCGCGCCCTCTCTGCATACGCTAGTAATGATACGGTTAGCTTATTCGCGTCGCCGCCGTACCGATTGTATAATCGCCGCGGACGGAAAGATTGAATATAGCCATTTAATCGCTTTTACGGCGGGCCGAGGGGAATTACAATGTAGAAGTCGGGCCCGACGAATTTCCGCGAAAGGAGATGATCGAATTGATCTACCATCCCGAGGTGATCTCCGTTTAACGGAGATCGTCGATTAGGAGGGGAGGCCGCAAGGCCTCCTTTTTCATCTAATCCATGTTCTGGAGCTAACTGGGAAAATTACGAAATGATGTTGTATAATGAGAGTGCTTTTGTTTTAGGGCGAAGCCACTATTCGAGAGGAGGAAGAAATACATGTTCAAAGTAATGACGGCTGTAACGAAATCTATCTTTTTTGCGTTCGAGATGAAGGAGGGCCAACTTGATTTACAAAAACGGGAGAGACGTTATTCCCCCTAGTCTGCTTCGGGAGTTGCAGAAGTACGTTGACGGCGAGTTGATTTATATACCGAAGCTGGACGACAAACGCGCGCGTTGGGGGGAAGTCAGCGGCACGAGGAAGCTGCTGGCGGAGCGGAACAAAGAGATCTGCCGTTTGCATTCGGACGGATCGACCATCGCGGAACTCGAAAGACGGTATCATTTAACCGGCGAAAGTATTCGTAAAATCATATTCAAATTTCGCAATCATTCCGTAACGGACGCAGGAGTTCATGTCGATTCAAATTACGACCCCGTAACTTTTTCGCGTGCGACCGTCCGGTGAACGAAGATCCGACCCGGATCGATATGGCGTAACAAAAACGAACGAGCGGTCTCCGTCGGAGCTGCTCGTTCGTTTTTGTTAGCAAAATGCAGTGGAGAGGCGCGCCCGGCGACTTCGCGTTGGCCTACGTGATCGCGCACGAAGTCGGTCATCACGTGCAGACATTGTTGGTAAGCGGTGACGATTAACAAAGGCTTCTTGAACGGTACGATCGACGGGGGAGACACGTTCGGGGCGCAAAAGTTGTAAAGGGTATTAGTCTATGAAAACCGAGAGTAACTTTATCTCCAGCGAGTCGTTTAAATAACCATACGTATCTATTAATGGAATGGGTGCAGAGATGATCGTGAAGGAGATAGAGTATGAGAATCCTAACGTGGAGTTTTCTATTGGCTACGACTCTTTTGGCCGCCTGTACGACGAAGTCTGGTCATATCGACACGAATCAAGCGATTGAGATCGCAAAAAAGCTGGAAACGAACGAGGATGTCGTCTGGCAAGCCTCGCTCGAAAAAAACAAAGAAGTCGTTATCGGCAACGCGGCGGAAAAACATGACGTTTGGATCGTTACCGCGGAATACCCGATGCATAACAAAATGATCGTCCAAATCGAAGCCGATACAGGAGAAGTGATCTCGGTGATCGAGGTCGAAGCGGATGACGTATCCGCAGACGCTCCAACGCAACTTCCGGAGCCTTCGTTCTCCCCAGAAGTCGCACTTTCGCCCGTTTTCGATGAGTCGAAGCCGACGACGGCAAGCGAACCCGAGTCTAGCCCGGCACCGATTGTCCTCAAGGAAAACGAACTCCGTTCCCTTTTCGAAGAGACATGGCCAGTCGTCTTGCCGGACGGACAAACTTATAGAGGTTTCATTCCGATCGACGAAAACAAAATCGTATATTCGACGGAAGAGACGAACGGGTTAACAAGCTCGTTCTACGAGTTGGATTTCCTTACGGGCCTAGCGACGAAAATCGGTACAGTGGACGGTTCCGTTTATTTATTAAAATATAACGATTCGAATCATCAGCTCCAGATTAAAATAGCAAAAGAAAATCAGGAATCCTATGCGGCTTGGGTACCGGGCTCCGCGAAGATCGACTCGAATCCCCGCATCTTGTTGACCCGAAACGACAATTGGTCGTTGTTCAAAACAAACGAGAACGAAGGGATATGGGCCATCCGCAACGAAGGCGGGAAACCGATTCGATTGACCGAATACGACTTGGACCACGATCCGATCTGGATTCCCGGAACGAACCAATTCGTGTATGTCGCTTACTCGGGCCATACGATCGCGGATGGTTCCGGATACGGATTCTCGCTTTCCCGGTACGACTTGGATAAAATGGCCGGCGAACCGCTGCCCTTCGGGGAGGGGCCGCTAATTCTCAAGGGATGGTTGAACATAGGCAAGGCGTTACTCGTCGACCGTGCGTTCAATGAAGGGCAATCCGTCGATTACACCGAGCCCGCCGTCATTCGGCTAACGGGAAATAAGGAAACCAAACTTATCGCAGACAATATGAAAGGCTTTAATTTGGCGTACAACGAGACGAGTTCCGAGTTTGCGCTTTCGATTCCCGGTTATTTCGGCTTCTATGATTCGAATGGAGAAATCGTTTCTTTAACGCCTTGGTTCACCGATTCCTCCGAGTCGGCGACTTCTCCGTTCATGTTTTCTCCCGATGGAAGTAAAGGCGACTACTTGATGGGAGGTACGTACGGTTCACGACTCGTTATCTCCGATTCGCGCGGCAATCGAGCCAAACGGTTGAACGAGGAGCCTTTGCCGATCGATTCTTGGACATGGACGCCAAAGGGTTCGGCTATCATCGCATTTGTCGGTAATCAAAGCGGGTCGTATTTCGTCCTTCAGAAAGCTCAATCCTATCCGCATGATCGATGACTAGGCGGACGTAACCAGATAATCCGCAAGCAAAAAGGCACGTAGCCGTCTCGCCGGCCGCGTGCCTTTTATTTGAACCAACCTTTTTCCCGGAACCGCTTAATCGCTTCGACCCGGTTGCCGACGTCCAGCTTCGTCAGAATGACGGAAATATAGTTGCGGATCGTACCCGGAGTAATATAGAGCTCCTCCGAGATTTCCTTCGTGCTCTTGCCGTCGGCGATGAGGCCGAGCACTTCCTTCTCCCGTTCGGTGAGCGGATTCTCCTCCCCGTAGGCCTCGTCCATTAACTCCGGCGCGTATAACCTTCGGCCGGCGACGATCATGCGGATCGAATCCGCCAAGTCCTCGCTCGGGCTATCCTTCAGCAAATAACCGTGAACGCCGGCTTTGATCGCCCGCTCGAAATAGCCGGCCCTCGCGAACGTCGTCAGGATGACGACCTTGCAATCGAATGCGGCAAGCTCTTCGGCTGCCTCCAGACCGCTCTTCAGAGGCATCTCGATATCCAGAATGCACACGTCCGGCCGATGTAGCCGAGCGAGCTTCACGGCCTCGTCGCCGTTGCCCGCTTTCGCGACGACCGTCATGTCGTCTTCCAGATCGAGAAGGGAGGCGAGGGCGCCCAATATCATTCGTTGATCTTCGGCGATGACGATTCGAATCATGGTTACGCCTTCTCTCTCGGATGGGTGTTCGGTACCCGGAGCAGAAGGGAAGTGCCCGGGCCTGCTCCCCATTCGATGCTTCCGTTGACGAATTCGAGCCGTTCCTTCATGCCTTTAATGCCGCTTCCCCTGTTGGGGAAGGCTTCGCCCGTCAAGCCGATGCCGTCGTCCTCGACGATGACAAGCAGGTCCGACGGCCGGTGCCGAATGGAGATCTTGCAGGCGGAAGCCCCGCTATGCTTGACGACGTTGTTGACAGCTTCCTTCAGACACATGCAGAGGACGCTCTCGTTCATCGTAGACAGGTTCTGCGATTCCGTGCTTCCTTCGACGATCAACTCGATTTGGGCGGCTTTCAGTATTTGACCGATGCGATGAATCTCTTCGGGCAACTTGGCCCCGCGCATCTTCGTCAGCATTTCCCGCACTTCTTTGAGCGCGTTGCGCGCCGTATGGCTGACTTCCTTCATCTCGCTCAGGGAGGCGGCAGGGTTCTTCGTCATGAGCTTCTGCGCCAGGTCGCTCTTCAAGCTGATCAGAGACAGCTTCTGCCCGAGCGTATCGTGCAAGTCTCTCGCGATCCGTTGCCGCTCCTCCAGCTTGACCAAATCGGAGATCCGCTTATTGGCATCGTTAAGCTGTACTTGAAGCGACTCGTTCTTATTGCGATTATAGTTCGTGATCGGGAGAAGGATGACCATGATCAGGCAAAGAACGACGAACGGCAGCTGATTAATGAAGATCGGATTTTTTACGAAGAAGCCGTATTCGATCGTCAAGATCGTCGAGACGAGATGGATGACGTATAACGTAAAGAATCCCCTCCGGCTCGCGATGTTGCCGATGATGAACGTCAGGAAGAGAGAAAAGTACACGAAGCCGAACAGAACGGTCATGGCGACGGAGATCGCGATCTGGACGCCGGCCCAGACGTACACCTTCCAGCCTTTCGTGAAGAACGCAAGCACGTAGGAGATGAAGAACAAGACGATCAGCGCGATGCCGGCTGCAATATAGAGCTTGGAGGACGAGCGAAAAATAAAATAAAAGGGCAGGATGAACAACACTGCCCATACGAATGGATTCAATCCCGTCGTTTTGTGGAGATTAGACCGCCATTTTTGCATGCTGTACCACCTTCTAGGCGATGCCGGTAGCGTTACAGGTAGTTCGATCCGATATCCGCTTGACCGGTGATCGGTTTACTTGCGGCCGACGCCTGTTTGTTGAGCGAGGCTTTCAGATCCCGGAAACCGATGAACGTCTTGGCATTCTCGTCCCATAAGCGGAAGCGCAAGGAACGCAAGCTGGTGCGAATGTCGATCGTCGTCGCTTTCTGAAGCGGAGGGATGGCCAGATGCGCCTTCTCCAAGTTGTAATTCGGAACTTTCGGGCTCAAGTGGTGAACGTGATGGAAACCGATATTGCCGGTGATCCATTGAAGAAGGCGCGGAAGGCGATAATAAGAGCTGCCTTCGACCGCCGCGTTCACGTAGTCCCATTGTTCCTCGTGCTCGAAGTAGGAGTTCTCGAATTGGTGTTGAACATAGAATAACCAAATTCCGAGCATCCCGGCAATCAGAAGAATCGGCCCCTGGACGAGAAGCAGGCTTTGCCAGCCGATCAACCAACCCATTAACGCGTATACGGCGGCGATGGCCACGGTCGTAAAGTGCGTGTTCATTTTTTCTTTTTTCTTCGCGCCTTTGCGGTTCATCCGGTACGTGACGACGAACAAGAACAGCGGTCCGAACCCGAGCATGACGATCGGATTGCGGTACAACCGGTAAGCCAGCTTGCGCGATGGAGGAGAGGCGACGTATTCGTCGACGGTCATGACCCACATGTCGCCGACGCCCCGCTTGTCGAGGTTGCCGCTCGTCGAGTGGTGGATATTGTGCGCGTTCTTCCATTGCTCGTAGGGGAAATGCGTAACGATGCCGAGAATGTTGCCTAGCGCGTCGTTCGCTTTGCGGTTTTTGAAAAACGATTGATGGCAGCAGTCGTGGAAAATAATAAACGTCCGGATGAGGAAACCGGCGGCCGCGACGGCGATCGGGACCGTCAGCCAGTAGGAAACGGACAAGCTGGCGTATGCCGCGATCCAAAGCAAAACAAACGGCAACAGGGTGTTCGCGATCTGGCGGAGGCTTGCGCGGATATTCGTCTGCGAATAGGGCGCTGCGCTTTTTTTCAATTCGGAGATCTTCGTCGTGTTCATGGTTAGCGGCCTCCTGGCTGGATGATGCTCTCGTTGCAAGCGATTTTATGCGCATGCGTCGTTTCATTCTAAGTATAAGAGAGGGCGCATGACGGCTCACAGTCATAACCGTCAGGAAGAGCATATGATAAATGTCATATAGGCCCGAAAAAAGGACGATATCTCCGGGGCATCCTCCCCGCGGGATATCGTCCTTTAATGTTGTTTGCGCGATGCCGCAAGCCGTTGGACCCCCCCGTTAGCGAACGATCTCGATGAACCTTCTCGCCGCGCTCGTCAGCGGCATGTTCCGCATCGTCATGATGCCGACGTGAGAAGGAGGGAGCGGCACGTCGAGCTTGATCTCGAACAGCGAGCCTTGTTCCAACTCCTTCGATACGAACTCCCGGGTCACGTAGGAAATGCCGAGACCGCGCCGCGCGAACTCGATGAGAAGGTCGACGCTGCCGACTTCGATTTCCGGCTTGATCGTGTGGCCGTAGCTCTGGAAGATTTCCGTGATCGCCATTCGGGCCCGGCTGTTCCGCGAGAAGAGAATGACGGGGTAACGGAGAAGCATCTCGAGCGACAGCACCGTATCTTTCAATTCGGCGTAACGGGCGCCCGCGACGAAGCAATCCTGCAGTTGGAAGCTTTCCCTCACTTCGAGCTGGGAATCGACGATCGGCATGCGGACGACGCCGAGATCGATTTTGCCTTCCTTCAGGAAAGTGATCACTTCGGGCGTCGTACCGTGATTCAAGTGCAGCTTAATGCCGGGGAATTTGCGATGGAAATCCTCCAAATAAGGAAGCACGTAATGCTTGAACAGCGAATCGCTCCCGCCGATGCGCAGTTCGCCGCTGTCCAGATTCTTGAGCGCGGCCATCTTCTCTTCGGCGAGCGTAATCAAGATGTGCGACTGTTCGATGTACGAATACAGAACGGCGCCTTCCTGCGTCAACTCGACGCCTTTGGAGTTGCGGTAAAAGAGAGGAATGCCGAAGCTGTCCTCGAGCTGCTTGATGGCGTGGCTGACGCTCGGCTGGGTGAGATATAGCGCCTTGGCCGCTTGCGTCAAGCTTCCCGTCTTCGCCGACCAATAAAATACCTTGTACAATTCGAAATTGTTGGTCATAGACATCGTCTATATCTCCTGTTAAATATATTGATTACTTATATGGCTTCAAATCGTATTATAGTGAAATTAAGAAAAAGAAACCAGAGAGCTTACCTTTAGCTCATCCGGAAGGAGAAGGAAGATGGAGCCAGCAACGTTTGTTTTGTTCGGTGCGACGGGGGATTTGGCCAGAAGAAAAATATACCCCGCTCTCTATAATTTGTTCGTCGACGGCAAGCTGCCGCAGCCTTTTTCCGCGTTCGGTCTCGGAAGAAGAGAATGGACCGACGAGTCTTTCCAAGCAAACGTAGAACAGTCGATCCGCCAGTTTTCCAGACGCGCGGCGAACGATGAAGCTTCGTTGAAATCGTTCCTTCGCGCTTTCCGTTACCACGTTCTCGACATCGGACGCAAGGAAGATTACGCTTCGCTGCTCGAGCGCGTACAAGTACGCGAAGACGAGCTGCACATGGCGCCGAATCGTATGTTCTATTTGTCCGTCGGTCCCGAGTACTTCGAGCCGATCGCGGCGAACATCCAGGAAAGCGGACTCGGATCCTCGAACGGCTGGAAACGTCTCGTCATCGAGAAGCCTTTCGGGCACGACCTGCAATCCGCGCGCGAGCTGAACCGGAAGCTGAGCCAATCGTTCGACGAGGACGAAGTGTTCCGGATCGACCACTATCTAGGCAAAGCGATGGTGCAGAAGCTCGAATCGCTGCAGCAATCGAATCCGGTGTTCCAAGCGTTGTGGACGAACCGCTATATCGCCAACGTGCAAATCTCGGCCATCGAGACGGTCGGCGTCGAAGAAAGAGCCGGCTATTACGATCATGTCGGCGCGATCAAAGACATGTTCCAGAATCATATGCTTCAGATGCTCATGATGGCGGCGATCCACCTGCCTCACGATAGCAGCTCCGACAAGGTTCGCTTCAAGAAGAAGAAAGTCATCGAGGCGTTGTCGCCTCTGCAGAAGCACGAGATCGGAACGAACGTCATCCGCGGCCAATACAAGGAAGGCAATCTCAAAGGCAAACCCGTAGCCGGTTATTTGTCCGAGCCGGGCATTCCGTCGACTTCCATGAACGATACGTTTATCGCCGCCCGATTACACATCGAAAACAACTACTGGCGCGGCGTTCCGTTCTATATTCGCACCGGCAAGAGGACGAACGAGAAGTCCACGAGAATCGTGATCGAGTTCAAGGATCCGCTCAAGCCGTCGTCCCAGGCGGACGACGAGCAGATCGCGCCGAATCTTCTCGTCATCGACATCGGGCCCCGCGAAAGCATCACGCTGCGGATCAACGAGAAAGATCCGGTCAGCGGAAAGTTCAAGGCGGTTTCGATTCCTCTCTACGAGAGCCAGGGCGATGTGCCCGAAGCTTACGAGAATTTGATCTTCGACGCGCTGCACGGAGACGCGACGTTCTTCGCCCATTGGGACGAAGTCGAGTTGAGCTGGCAGTGGGTACAGCCGGTTCTGGACGCGTTCGCGGACAACCAAGTCCCGCTTCACCGCTATGCGGCGGGAAGCTACGGTCCTTCCGCGTCGGACGCTCTTCTCGCGCAAGACGGCTACCACTGGTGGTTCGACGAGAAAATCGAACAAGCCGAGACATCCGGCAATCCATCCGAATCCAAAGGAGAACAATATGCCTACAACGCAAACCATTGACCAACTCGCGATCGACACGATCCGCACCTTGTCCATCGACGCCATCAACGCCGCCAATTCCGGTCACCCGGGCTTGCCGATGGGAGCCGCTCCGATGGCTTACGCTCTCTGGGGTTCCCAATTGAATCACAATCCGGGCAACGCCAAATGGTTCAACCGCGACCGCTTCGTGCTGTCGGCGGGCCACGGTTCCGCTTTGCTGTATAGCTTGCTGCACCTGTCCGGCTACCGCGTATCGATCGACGACCTGAAGCAGTTCCGCAAGCTGAACAGCTTGACGCCGGGTCACCCGGAATTCGGTCACACGGACGGCGTCGACGCGACGACGGGACCGCTCGGCCAAGGTATCGCGATGGCGGTCGGCATGGCGATGGCGGAAGCTCATCTCGCTTCGAAATATAACCAAGAAGGCTTCCCGGTCGTCGACCATTATACGTACTCGCTCGTCGGCGACGGTTGCTTGATGGAAGGGATCTCTTACGAAGCGATGTCGATGGCCGGCCACATGAAGCTGGGCAAATTAATCGTGCTGTACGATTCCAACGACATTTCCTTGGACGGCGACCTGAATCTCTCGTTCGGCGAGAACATCCGCAAGCGGGCGGAGTCGGCGAACTGGCAATATCTCCGCGTGGAGGACGGCAACGACGTCGCTAAGATCCAAGAAGCGATCGCGGCCGCCAAGGGGAACGATTCGCAACCGACGCTTATCGAGGTTCGCACGATCATCGGCTACGGCAGCAAAGGAGCGGGAACGCACAAGGTCCACGGCAATCCGCTCGGCAAAGAGGAAGCGAAAGCGACGAAGGAAGTATACGGCTGGCACTACGAGGAAGACTTCTACGTTCCGACGGACGTGAAAGCCCACTTCGAGAAGCTGAAGCAACAAGGCGCGGCCAAAGAAGAACAATGGAATCAACTCGTCGCGTCTTATGCGGCGCAATATCCTTCGCAAGGCAAAGAATTCGTGCAAGTCATCGATGGCACGGTCACGATCGAAGCAGATGACATTCTGACGTTCGATACGTCCAAGTCGATCTCGACTCGCGTGGCGAGCGGCGAAGCGATCAATCACTACGTGAAAACAGTTCCTTCGATCTTCGGAGGCAGCGCGGATCTGTCCCACTCGACGATGACGGACATCAAAGGCGAAGGCAAATTCGCCGTCGACTCCTATGCGGGACGCAACGTCTACTTCGGCGTTCGCGAGCACGCCATGGGCGCGGCCGGCAACGGCATGGCGCTACACGGCGGCGTGAAGCCATTCGTCAGCACGTTCTTCGTATTCTGCGACTATTTGCGCCCGTCCATTCGTCTGGCCGCGCTGCAGAAGCTGCCCGTCACTTACGTCTTCACGCACGATTCCATCGCGGTCGGAGAAGACGGACCGACGCACGAACCGGTCGAACACTTGGCCGCGCTTCGCACGATCCCGGGTCTGACGGTCATCCGTCCGTCCGACGCGAACGAAACGGCGAGCGCTTGGGCTTACGCGTTGGAACAGAAGGAAGGACCTGTCGCGCTCGTACTTAGCAGACAGAATTTACCGATCTACGAAGCGACAAAAGCGAACAAAGCAGACGTTGCCAAAGGCGCATACGTTCTCACGGAGACGAACGCTAAGCCGGATCTCGTCCTCATCGGTACCGGCTCGGAAGTTTCCCTTGCGGTAGGCGCCAAAGCGGAGCTGGAAAAAGAAGGCTTGTCCGTACGCGTCGTCGCCATGCCGAGTAGAGAGCTGTTCGACCGTCAATCCGACGCTTACAAGCAAAGCGTGCTTCCGGATGCCGCGACGAAACGCATCTCCTTGGAAGCGGGTATTTCGTTAGGTTGGGAACGCTATACGGGTCCGAAAGGCAAAGTACTCGCGATCGACACGTTCGGCGCGTCCGGCCCGGGCAACGCGGTCATGGAATACTTCGGTTTCAGCGTCGACAACGTCGTGAGCTTGGCGAAAGAACTGTTGAAGTAAACGTTGAAGTAAAGTTAAAGTAAAAGCGACAACTAAACTATAAAATTTATCGGAGGTAATACCATGAAATTTTTTATCGATACAGCTAACTTGAACGACATCAAAAAAGCGTACAAAGTCGGCGTCCTTTCCGGCGTCACGACGAATCCTTCCTTGGTCGCCAAGGAAGGCGTCAAATTCGAAGACCGCATCGCCGAAATTCTTCGCGAAGTGCCGGAAGTCGAGTCGGTGTCCGCCGAAGTGACGCCGGACGCGCTGACGGCCGAAGAAATGATCGAGCAAGCGAACGAACTGATCAAGATCAACAACTTCGATAAAAACATCACGATCAAGCTGCCGATGACGCTGGCCGGCTTGGAAGCTTGCCGCTACTTGACCAAGAAAGGCGTTAAAACGAACGTCACGCTGATTTTCACGGTGAACCAAGCGCTTTTGGCGGCTCGTGCCGGCGCCACTTACGTCTCTCCGTTCCTCGGCCGCCTGGACGACATCTCCGAAGACGGCGTTCAACTGGTCGCCAAAGTCGCCGAACTGTTCCGCACGCATAACCTGGACGCGCAGATCATCGCCGCTTCCGTTCGCCACCCGGATCACGTGACCCGCGTTGCGATGGCCGGCGCGCACATCGCGACGATTCCGTTCTCGGTTATCGAGCAAATCTCGAAGCACCCGCTGACGGAGCAAGGGATGGAGAAGTTCGCCGCGGATTGGAAAAAAGCCGTTCAGTAAAAATGCGAGTTCAAAAAGACCGGTTTTCAGCACCGAGAAGGTTGAAAGAAGCTAGGGAATGAGGAGCGGAGCGTAGGCAAACCTACGTGAGCACCGGAAGTCCCGGCTGATTTCAAGATTCGACGTCGATTAAGCTTCCTGATTTACTTCGTGATCAAAATTGGGCTTTTTGACAACCTCTAAAAGAGAGAGAAACCGGAAGGATGGGGAGATACCACCAATGAGCAAACAACAAATCGGCGTCGTCGGCTTAGCCGTCATGGGCAAGAACCTCGCCTTGAATATCGAAAGCAAAGGCTTCTCCGTATCGGTGTACAACCGTTCGCCTGAGAAAACGAACGAACTGCTGGAAGAAGCGAAAGGCAAAAACTTCGTCGGCGCCTACAGCGTCGAGGAATTCGTGCAATCGCTCGAGACGCCCCGCAAAATCCTGATCATGGTCAAAGCGGGTAAACCGACGGACGATACGATCGACCAGCTCATTCCTTACCTGGACCAAGGAGATATTCTGATCGACGGCGGCAACGCCTATTTCCCGGACACGCAACGCAGGAATAAAGATTTGCAGGCGAAAGGCTTCCGCTTCATCGGCGCCGGCGTCTCCGGCGGCGAGGAAGGCGCGCTGAACGGTCCCGCGATCATGCCGGGCGGACAGAAGTCCGCTTACGAGCTGGTCGAGCCGATTCTGACCGCCATCTCGGCCAAAGTAAACGGCGACGCTTGCTCGACTTACATCGGCGAAGACGGTTCCGGTCATTATGTTAAAATGGTGCATAACGGCATCGAGTACGGCGACATGCAACTGATCGGCGAAGCTTACCACTTGCTGAAAGACGTTCTCGGCGTAAGCACGTCCGAACTGCACGAGATCTTCACCGAGTGGAACAACGGCGAGTTGGATAGCTACCTGATCGAAATCACGGCGGACATCTTCTCGAAGACGGATCCGGAGACGGGCAAACCGATGGTCGACGTCATCCTCGATTCGGCGGGACAGAAGGGAACCGGCAAATGGACGAGCCAAAGCGCGCTCGACTTGGGCGTTCCTCTCTCCATCATTACCGAATCGGTATTCGCCCGGTTCATCTCCGCGCTGAAGGAAGAGCGCGTAGCCGCCAGCAAGAAGCTGGACGGTCCCGCGGCAGCGGCATACGAGGGCGATCGGAAAGCCTTCATCGAATCCGTGCGCAAAGCGTTGTTCGCGAGCAAGATCGCGTCGTACGCGCAAGGCTTCGCGCAGATGAGAGCGGCATCCGACGCTTACGGCTGGAACCTTAACTACGGCGGCATCTCGATGATTTTCCGCGGCGGCTGCATCATCCGCGCGGGTTTCCTGCAGAACATCAAGGACGCGTACGATCGTGATCCGGAACTGAAAAACCTGTTCCTCGACGAGTACTTCAGCAACGTCGTACGCAATTACCAAGACGCTTGGAGGAAGGTCATCGCAACCGCCGTCACGAGAGGCATTCCGGTACCGGCGTTCTCCTCCGCGCTGGCCTATTATGACAGCTACCGCACGGAGCGTCTGCCGGCGAACTTGCTGCAAGCGCAGCGCGATTACTTCGGGGCGCACACGTTCGAGCGACTCGATCGCCCAGGCAGCTTCCACTTCCAGTGGATGGAATAATTATCCATACGAAAGATCGACCCGCCTAAACGGCGGGTTAGATCGTCGAGAAACCGTGTGTTTAGAGAGGCATCCTAATTTCGCGAGGTGAAGGGCCTTTGCCCTCCCAACAAACTGCAAAAGTGCAGGTTAATCGGCACGAAATCGGCCAAACGGTTTAACAACCTGCAAATATACAGTTTGATAAAACGAAATGACCGGATTCTCGCGAAAAGCGGCAAACAACCTGCATATTTGCAGGTTGTTTGCGTATATTCGGAAGAAATGAGCTAAATAACCTGCATTTTTGCAGGTTGTCGGCGCAAAGTCGCGAAAACCGCCGAGTTGAACGACGGACCCCAAAAAAGTATCCATGCATTAGAACCATACGGACTATCTCGACAGCCCGACCCGCCTAAACGGCGGGTTTTTTCTTTGGTATCGAACGGAACGAATCGACGGCGGCCCTTGTCTAATAGGGTGGAGGTGGAGAAGTGGATTCCCAGTTGGAGTTTCAATACTTGGCGAATACGAATCGCATGGCCCATGCGGAGTTGATCCGTCTGATGGAGCAATACGGGGACGACGTCAGGAAATACGCCTACGCGATTACGAAAAGCCGGGAACAGGCGAAGGACGTCGCGCAGGAGGCGTTTATCAAGGCGTACCGCGGCATCGAATCGTTCCGGGGGCATTCATCGATGAAGACATGGCTGTTCGCGATTACGCGAAACATCGCCATCAATGAGATGAAGTCGAGCTATATACGCCGGATCGTGCTGTTCCAGCGGGTAAAGCCGCCTAACGCCGGGCAGTCGGCCGAGTCGGCGTACTTCGAAGACCAATCGGCAAGGGAAGTCCGGGAGCTGATGATGGGGTTGCCGATGAAGCTGCGGGAAGTGCTCGTACTGACGCTCGAGCACGAGATGACGATGATCGAGATCGCGAACATGCTTCGCGTATCGGAGGGAACGATTAAATCGCGACTTCACCGCGCACGCAAGGCGATGGACGACAAATGGAGGGAAAAGGAACGATGAACGACATTCGCGCGCCATGGGAAAACAAAGTCAAGCAAGGGCTTTTCTCCGAAGATCCGTTTACCGAGGAGATGCATGCGACCGTATTGAAGGCGGTCGACCGAAGACGCCGATTGCCGTTTCGTTCCTGGAACGGCGTTGCCGCCGCTATCGCCGTCTGCCTGATGGCCGTTTTGCTGGTTATTCGTCCCTGGGAAGGAAACGACGGTTCCGCGGCTTCGGGCGACGAAGGGCTTGCCGGGGTGACGAACGCGCAGTCTTTTCCCGCGGCGTTCCATCCGTTGGACGCTCAGGTCCTTCCGGCCGGCGCAACCATTCGCGAGAACGATCCCGATATTTTGCCGGGCTTGTCCGATAAGTATACGCCGCTCAGAAACGGCGAATACGCGCAGCGCATTCCCGAATCCGATATCGATCTGATCGAACGGAAAGAAATACCGGGATTCGGGATGGCGATCCGGTATACGCTTAAGTCGGAGTCGACGGTAACCGCTCCGAAAGTCGAGAAGGACGGCGGCAAGAAAATCGCGTATTTCGGCTTTAAGCTCGACGGACAGCCCGAGGGAACGATCGTTCATTTCGGCACGGGGCACATGTACGATCTGGACTTCGAGATGTCCCGGTTGTTCGGGCAGGAGGTGCTGAAGATCGCGCAAGCCGAATGCAGAATCGACGGAGAATCCTGCGTATGGTACGTGAGGAAAGGAGAAGGAGGCGTCGCCGAATTGGCCATGTTCAGCGCCGCGAGCTATGAGCGGGATCTGGACGGAGACGGCAGGGAAGAAGCGATCGTCGCCACGCGCAAACAAAACGAGATTTACGTCTTCAAGGAGAACGGCGGGAAACTGAGCTGGACGTCCGTCAGGAACGATTTGAAAGCCGGACCGGACGACGTCGTCGGTTACGATGAGAGCGAAGGGATCTTTACTCTCGCACGCGAAGATTCCTTTGCTTCGTTCCGATATTCCGAAACCGATAAAAGTCTCGTTCGAATCGACGATTAAGTAACGTGATCAGGCCCGCGTTACGGAGTGTGGCTACTAGCCTAGAGTCCTTTCCCCTCGACTTTTTGGCGGAACGAGTTGTGGTGAACTTGGATGGTGAAGCATAGCGGAGTGGGGCGGTAGTGACGGCGAGGTGGCACAGCAGAAGCGGCAGGAGAGCTGTAGGGACAAGAAACGGCTAACGGAACCCAATGACTTTATTGTAGGGAATTTTGATCTTTCGTGAGGCTAACGGATCCTGAAGCCGCTATTTCGCGACTTTTCAAGTCATATCCTGAAATATGAGCCCAATAACGCCGCTCCATTCCGTTAGCGCGCCAATAGAGGTGGATTTCGGCGAATAAGATCTCAAGCTTCCGTTAAGAAGTTCGAAAGGCATCGGCGCGACGACGGGGCCGAATCTGATGGCCAATGCCATCGCGGACGGCCAGTCCTGGAGAGACGGCTACGTCACCGTGACGCTCGTTCAATGCGGGCTCGTCCTCCTGTTGCTCGCGACGCTCCCGCTCTAGAATCGCGTCGCGGCGCAGAAAGAAGCCGAGGAACGGGCGGAACAAGAAGGTCAAGAATTCGTTAAACGGATGGCCGATAGGAGCGCAAGAGAGATCGCGTCGACCGAAGAAGACGCCGTGCATCCGATTCGGCTAAAAGGCGTCAAAATGTCGTTGCTTGCTTTCATGCTCTATTGCGGCGCGGAAGCGATGGTCGGCTTATGGGGAGCCTGCTTCCTCGTCAGCGAAAGAAGCGTCGCGCCGGATACGGCGGTCTTGTGGGCGGGCTTATACTTTGGCGGCATTACGGCGGGAAGGTTCATGACCGGATTCGCGACGCTGAAGATGAGCAACCGGACTCTTATTCTGATCGGCCAACTGACCGCGATCGCCGGCGGCGCATTGCTGCTGTTGCCGCTTCCCGATACGGGATCCCTGAACGGAATGATCCTGATCGGCTTAGGGCTCGCGCCGATCTATCCCGACCTGTTGCACGAGACGCCGGCTCGTTTCGGAGAGCGGAATTCGGCCCGGTTGATGGGCTACCAGATGGCGACGGCGTAGACGGGTTCGACGTTCCTTCCGCCCCTGTTCGGCGCGTTCGCTTCCTTGACGAGCATGGCGTTGTTCCCTGCGTTCGTCCTTGCTTTGGTCGTTCTTCTTTTGTTCAGTTTTTCGCTTTATTTTACAAATAACACTTTACCTCATTGCCGCGATTTGATAAAATATTCGCAATGAACAAATGCGACGACGAGACGAGTAAATAAACGAATTCTTTCACAGAGAGCTCCGATGCTGAGAAGGAGCAAAGAATTCCTTATTGAACAAAGACTCCGAGCAGCGCGCCGGAACCTCATCGGAGGGGGTGGCGCGACAGGAGCTCCTGTTACAGAGCTAGAGTATAAACACGAATCCGTGCCGTACTCGAAGAGGCGAACCGGGCGACCGGTTGGCGAACCTGGGGTGGTACCGCGAGCGATAATCTCGTCCCTAAGACAACAGTCTTGGGGGTGGGATTTTTTTGTTATCGCGGCGACGTTAACTTCGCGCATACAATAGAGTAACAGGTTCACTCGCACAACCAACACTCCCTTACGAAAGGATTGGCATAAAATGACGCAAAAATTGAAAGTAGGCATCGTTGGCGGTACGGGCATGGTCGGACAGAGGTTCGTCGAGTTGTTGAACGGGCATCCTTGGTTTCAGGTGACGGCGATCGCGGCTAGCGCGGGCTCCGCCGGCAAAACATACGAACAATCCGTACAAGGCAGATGGAAATTGGCTACTCCGATTCCGGAAGGCGTGAAGGCGATCGTCGTCCAAGACGCTTCCAAAGTCGAAGAGGTCGCTTCTTCGGTCGATTTCGTTTTCTGCGCGGTCGACATGGGCAAGAAAGAAACGCAGGAGCTGGAAGAAGCGTACGCCAAAGCCGGCGTACCCGTGATCTCCAACAATTCGGCCCACCGCTGGACGCCGGACGTACCGATGGTCATTCCGGAAGTCAATCCGTCGCATCTCGAAGTAATCGCGGCCCAAAGAAAACGTCTCGGCACGTCTACCGGCTTCATCGCCGTCAAGCCGAACTGCTCCATTCAAAGCTATGTGCCGATGCTGAACGCGCTCCTCGACTTCAAGCCGACGACGGTCGTCGCGTCGACGTACCAAGCGATCTCCGGCGCGGGCAAGAACTTCACCGACTGGCCGGATATGCTGGATAACGTTATTCCGTACATCGGCGGCGAGGAAGAGAAAAGCGAACAGGAGCCGCTGCGCATCTGGGGGTCCGTCGAAGACGGCCAAATCGTAAAAGCAAGCGCGCCGCACATTACGACGCAGTGCATTCGCGTACCCGTTACGGACGGACACCTCGCTACCGTGTTCGTGAAGTTCGAGAACAAACCATCGAAAGAAGAAATTCTCGAGCGCTGGAAGCAATATCGCGGACGTCCGCAAGAGCTCGGCCTTCCGAACGCGCCGAAGCAGTTCATTACGTATTTCGAAGAAGACAACAGGCCGCAAACGAAGCTCGACCGCGACATCGAAGGCGGCATGGGCGTATCGGCGGGCAGATTGCGCGAAGATTCCTTGTACGACTTCAAATTCGTCGGACTCTCGCACAACACTCTCCGCGGAGCGGCGGGCGGCGCCGTCCTGATCGCCGAACTGCTGAAAGCGGAAGGCTATATCCAAGCGAAATAAATCGACATGGCTCAAGCCCGCGACGACCGTCGCGGGCTTTGGCATTTGCGGTCAGAGCTCTCTGATTTTCCTGTCGTGAAGCTTGCCCAGGAGCAAAAGGCCGACAACAACGCCGATTAACGCCCACAGCATGTCCCATTGCGCGTCCAATGGGTCGCCTTGCATGCCCAGAAATTCGTTAGCGTTGCCGCCGATAATCTTATAGGCCGCGAATTCTGCGATTTCGAAGACGGAACTAACGGCAAGCGTGAAGGATACGGCTATGGCCGTCAACCATTTGCTTCTGCGAATGACCTGAAGGCGAATCAATAGTTCCTTGATGCCGAATGCAGGAATAATGCCCTGGAACGCATGCCCGAACCGATCGAAGTTGTTTCGCTTCAAGCGGAACGCTTCCTTGATCCGGTACGTGGCGACCAGAACGATGACGATGACCAGCGCCGGAGTGACCTCGGCGAACCATGTCCCGTAATCGGCCGGCTTGATGACGGACCAGCTCAATACGATCAGGAATCCGATGAGCAAGAGGGCCGGAAATAGAGGACTTCTATTGTGGGAGGGCATGTAAGCACGCTTCCTTCTCGAAGGCAGATGGTTAATATTCCTTTACAGGAATATTCACTTTGTGTTATATTGGGGTCAAGAAAAAAAGCGGGAGGCGAGTTCATGGATGAACGCTAGCTTATTCGGCGCCCTCGCCGAACCGAGCCGCTTCCAGATCGTCGAGCTGCTGCAATCGGGACCGATGACCGTCGGAGAAATCGGCGAACGGCTCGACATGCGGCAGCCTCAAGCGTCCAAGCATCTGAAAGTGTTGCTGGAAGCCGGAATCGTCGAAGTGCAAGCGGAAGCGAACCGGCGGATCTACCGTTTACGGCGGGAGCCTTTTACGGAATTGGAACAATGGCTGAAGGTCGTTGCACGCGTCTGGGAAGACAGGTTCGATCGGCTGGAAGAGTATTTGCTTGAACTGCAGGAACAACGGAAGCAACACCCCGACGAGGGATCAACGAAATAACGGAGGTAGTCACTGAATGGCAGAAATCAACGTACAGGATCGCGAGATCGTCTTGAACCGCACGTTTAACGCTCCGCGGGAGCTCGTCTGGGCAGTATGGTCGATACCGGAGCATCTGGCGAAATGGTGGGGACCGACGGGTTTCTCGATTACGACGACGCGTTTCGAATTCAAGGTTGGCGGCGTATGGAGATTCGCGATGCATGGACCGGACGGGACCGATTACGAGAACCAGATCGTTTTTGTCGAAATCGCGCAACCGGAGCGCCTCGCGTATGCCGTCAGCGACGGGGAAGAGGATAGCCCGGGTCAATTCGAAGCGACGGTAACGTTCGCCGAGGTAGAGGGGAACCGTACGACGGTCACGATGCGCAGCTTGTTCAAGTCGGCGGAAGAGCGCGATTACGTCGTCAGGGAATACGGCGCCATCGAAGGCGGCAATCAGACGCTCGATCGGCTAGGCGAGTTGTTGGCGACGCTTTAAGGTAATAGATAACCCAAGGAAGCTTGCTTCCTTGGGTTTTGTCTTACGAATCATCGACTTCATACCTGTATGATGATCGGAAGAATCATCGGACGTCTCTTCGTCGTCGCGTATAGGTATTTGCCGACGGCTTCCTTGATCGACTGTTTGTACGCGTTCCATTGGATATGGGGCTTGGGGTTGTCCAGTTGCAGCCGCTCGACTTCCGATTTCGTAATCCGATGGATTTCATCCATTAACCCTTCCGATTCCTTCACGAATACGAATCCCCGCGATACGATATCCGGCCCGGCGACGATGTTGCCATCGAATTTTCCAAGGGTTAGAACGATGATCAGAATGCCATCCTCGGACAATAATTTTCTGTCGCGCAGGACGATATTTCCCACGTCTCCGATTCCCAGTCCGTCCACGTAAGTATTTCCGCTTGGAACCTTGCGTTCCAGAAGCGCTTCGGATCCGACGATGTCGACGACGTCCCCGTTGTTCACGAGGAAAATATTGCTCGGTTCGACGCCGACCGCTTCCGCAAGCAATCGGTGCATATGAAGCATGCGATATTCGCCGTGGATCGGGATAAAGTATTTCGGTTTCATGAGCGTGAGCATCAATTTCAGTTCTTCCTGGCTGCCGTGGCCCGATACGTGCATGCCCGTCGAAGATCCGGATCCGTAAATCACTTTGGCCTGTTTAGCAAAAAGGTTATCGACGATACGAGCTACGTTGCGTTCGTTGCCTGGGATCGGAGACGAAGCGAAGATGACCGTGTCTCCAGCCGACACTTTCACTTGCCGATGGTTGCCGCTCGCGATGCGGCCGATGGCCGCCATCGGCTCGCCTTGGCTGCCCGTGCAGACGACGACGAGCTCGTGCGGCTTATATTTGCCCGCCTCCTCCGGCTCGACGATCGCGTTGGGAGGGATGCTTAAATAGCCGAGGGACGAGGCGACGTCCACGACGTTCACCATGCTTCTGCCCAAGAACATCAATTTGCGGTTCAACTTGCTCGCGGCATCGATGATCTGCTGCAAGCGATGAACGTTGGAAGCGAAAGTCGTGATGAAGATTTGTCCGTCCGCCTTGGCGAACGCTTCGAGAATATGCTCGCCGACGACGCGTTCCGACGGCGTAAAGCCCGGACGCTCGGCGTTCGTGCTCTCGGATAGCAGGGCGAGGACGCCGTTCGTCCCGAGTTCGGCCATCTTATGGATATCCGCGAATTGGTCGTTGACCGGCGTGAGGTCGAACTTGAAATCTCCGGTATGCACGATTGTCCCATGCGGGGTGTGGAACGCGATGCCGAGACAGTCGGGAATGCTGTGGTTGGTGCTGAAGAAGCTGATCGGGATTTCGCCCAACGTCAGACGGGACGTCGAATCGATTTGATGAAGCACGGTCGTGCCGAGCAGACCGTGTTCTTTCAGCTTGCCTTTGATGAGGCCTAGAGTGAGCCGGGTGGCGTAGATCGGCAAATTCAGTTGCTTGATCATATAGGGAATGCCGCCGATATGGTCTTCGTGCCCGTGCGTCACGAGCATTCCCCTGACCCGTTCGCGGTTGTCGAGCAAGTAGGCGATGTCCGGAATAATGACGTCTATGCCGGGCAAGCTCTCGTCCGGAAACTTGGAGCCGCAATCGATGACGACGATATCTTCGCCGCATTCGATGACGTACATGTTTTTACCGATTTCGTGGACGCCGCCAAGCGCGAAAATCGATAATCCATTGTTCATTTCGGTCAAAAAATAATACCTCCCTTGACGTTGAAGTCACCGAGGTATTATTTAACAATCGATGGGGGCTTATTCCGTTACCGTTTTTAATTGTTGCCCGCAGGCTCTGTTGCGCTTGACTTCGTAAAGCCGGATGCGTGCCGTCGCTTTCGACGGCCGTGTTCTGCATCGGACATCCGCCGACGAACGGGGGATTGTCGACGAAATTGGTTTAATCGATCGTCTCTTCCGATGACGATCCGAAAACTTGCTCGTAATTTTGTTCCCGGTATGATAAGATGCTGTTAATTTAACGACTGGAGTGAAGAGGATGAAGTAACTTATTCTTGCCGACCCTGAAGGAAAAAACTAAGCGACAACCTCGCTTGTTTGTTTCTTCGCGCGCAAGAAAGTTACTCTTTCTTTTCACTCGGACGAATATCTTCCTCATCCGCCCACGCATAGGGTTGGATTCGGGCGTATTTATTTGAGCCACGAGAAAGTAACTTTCTTGCGGCTTTTATATTTACGTTCCGGAGGGATGCTTAATGTCATTAATCAATATCGCAAACCTAACGTTCGCCTACGAGGGCAGTTATGATAACATTTTCGATAACGTCAGCCTTCAGATCGATACCGATTGGAAGTTAGGCCTGACGGGAAGGAACGGAAGAGGGAAGACGACCTTCCTGAATTTGCTGTTAGGCAAGTTCGAGCACGGCGGACGGATTTCCGCGAGCGTCGGTTTCGAATACTTTCCGTTTCCCGTCGACGACCTGTCAACGAACACGCTGGACGTCGTCCGCGAGATCTATCCCGACTACGTTCACTGGGAGTTGATGCGGGAGCTTTCCCTGCTCAAGGTAAGCGAGGACGTTCTGGACCGGCCTTTCGATTCGTTGTCCAACGGCGAAAGGACGAAAGTGCTGCTGGCCGCCTTGTTCCTGAAAGAGAACAGCTTTCTGTTGATCGACGAACCGACTAACCATCTGGACATGGAAGCCAGGACGATCGTCGGCGATTATCTCCGCATGAAGAGCGGGTTCATTCTCGTCTCGCACGACAGGTCGTTCCTCGATCGCTGCGTCGATCACATCTTATCGATCAATAAGGCCGATATAGAAGTGCAGAGAGGCAATTTCTCCTCATGGTGGGAAAACAAACAAAGGCAGGACCAGTTCGAGCTTGCCGAGAACGATAAGCTGAGGAAAGACATCAAGAGGTTAGCGGATGCGGCTCAGCGAACGAGCCATTGGTCGGACGAAGTGGAGAAAACGAAGAACGGCACGAGAAATTCCGGTTCCAAGGTCGATAAAGGCTACGTCGGCCGCAAAGCCGCTAAAATGATGAAGCGCTCCAAAGCGATCGAGCATCGGCAGCAATCCGCGTTGGACGAGAAGGCCAAACTCCTGAAAAACATCGAAAACGCCGACGGCTTAAAGCTTTCGCAGCTTGCGTACCCCAAAAGCCGGCTCGTCGAGCTGGATCGCGCGTCGGTTCGATACGGCGACAAAACCGCGTGCCGCGACGTCAGCTTCGCCATCGAGCAAGGCGACCGAGTCGCGTTGACGGGCAGGAACGGATCCGGCAAATCGAGCCTCATCAAGCTGATCTGCGGCGAGCCGATCGATTATTCGGGTACGTTCCGAGCGGGCAGCCAGCTGAAAATTTCCTACGTCTTGCAAGACACCTCGCATCTGCATGGCAACCTGACGGATTACGCGAGAGATCACGGGATAGACGAAAGTCTATTCAAAGCGATATTGAGGAAGCTCGATTTCGCCAGAGTACAATTCGAGAAGGAAATGTCGGCTTTCAGCGGCGGCCAGAAGAAGAAAGTGTTGATCGCGAGAAGCCTGTGCGAAAAAGCCCATCTACTCGTATGGGACGAACCGCTGAACTTCATCGATGTCATATCCCGTATGCAAATCGAAGAGCTGCTGCTCGAATACTCGCCGACGATTGTTTTCGTGGAGCATGACCGCGAATTTTGCGATAACATCGCCACGAAGACGATACGACTATAATGATTCCGCAGCAGAAGGGAGAACAATATGTTAACCAAACAACAATTAACGGATATCGAACGCTTGCAAAAAGAATGCGAATCGAACGACCATGTGCAACTGAAGCTTAATTGGGAGATGTTGAGAAACCGCGAATCCGACAGGCTCGATTATTTCCAATACGAGAACGATAGACTCGTCGCGTTTTTAGGCCTGTATCCGTTCGGATCCACGGTGGAAGTCTGCGGCATGGCGGAACCGGGCGAGCGAAGGAAAGGACACTTCCGACGTTTGTTCCTTAAAGCGATGGCGATCGTCCGACAAGACGGGTATATGAAAATCTTGTTGAATGCGCCGGCCGGATCCGCTTCGGCTAAAGCTTTCCTTAGAGAGCAGGGCGCCGAATACGCGTTCTCGGAACATCAGATGGAGTGGCAACGAAGGCCGGTCGAAGAAGCGGTCGGCATTCGGCTAAGAGAAGCGACGGCAGCCGATTTCGAATTGCGCGTGCGGTTAAACGTAACGGCGTTCGGCTTGGACGAAGAAGATTCGCTCGCGATGGAGAGACGATTGGACGGCGAACGCGACACCGCGATGTACATGATCGAAGCGCACGGCGTAACGGTTGGGAAAATACGCGTGAGCCGGGAAGCGGAGCAAGCGTGGATCTACGGCTTCTCGATCTTGCCCGAGCACCAAGGCAGAGGCATCGGGAGGAACGTGCTGCGCCAAGTCATTCAAGACCAAAGCGCGGCCGGCTATTCGATTCGCTTGGAAGTCGAAACGAAGAACGACCATGCGCTGGGGTTATACGAATCCGTCGGATTCAAAGTCGTGCATGCGCAGGATTATTATCGGTATTCGAACGAACGGTCCCAGCTCGGCTGGTAAAAGAAGCAATAAAACCCGCGAACTTCGCGGGTTTTTTAGCAAAGCGGAATTGTTCATCAAACGCGCGCAAGCTTGAGAAGCCAGCAGGATTGCCGGTCCAAGGTACGGGTATTCCGAGCGCTATTGCGGACGGAGATGTTAAGAAAAATTCGTACTTCCGAGCCTGTCGTATTGTTGAATAACACTTTATTCGGCGTCAAATCGGCCGATCCGCCTCTAACGGTGAACGTACCGGTAGAAGGCAAAGCTTCTACCTTAAACACAAACGCGTCGTTAGACAACAGGAAATTCAATCTTTTTAACACCAATTTCTTCCGGTTAGGCACGTCGATGACGATCGTTTGCACGTCGACGCTCCTTCCTGCTCCTAACGAGATCGGCGCGTTCCCGCCGACAATACCATTTAATTGAAGCATGGCGACACCTCCAGTTGGATGATACGACAGCATATTCCGCGCGTAGGGGACAAGCTTGGACGATTGGCCGAAGGCTTCGAAAAACGAAAGACGAAGAACCGCTTCCCTAATAGGAGGCGGTTTCTTGGAGTGTTCGGCAGTTTATTCGCATTTGAGCGGCATTATTGCGCAACATCTGTACACATCGGAAGCGATGCTCCTGTTAAGATGTTTCCGATGCGATTCCGCCGGTTCGGTCTAACCGCCGTCCGCGGAAGCGACGTCCGGGACAAGCATCGGCGATTGCTTGCGAAACCGGTAGGGAGTCAATCCGAAATGCTTCTTGAACTGCTTGCAGAAATGCGAGCAATTCGATAGTCCGACCTCTTCGCCGATCCGGGCCACGGAATGGTCGCTCGAAGCGAGGAGATGTACCGCGTGCTGCATTCTTTTGACGGTTAAGTAATCCGAAATGCTGCTGCCCGTGCATTCCTTGAACAGATGCGAGAGGTGATGAGGGGAGAGGTGCAGATCCTTGCTCATCGCGTCTAGACTTAACGGTTCGGCGTAACGCGTTTCCAGCCATTCCATCATTCGTTCCGCCTGATGGGGCTTGCGAATCTCAATCGACCCGGACTTGCGATGACGCGCTTCCCATAGGGACTTGAAGGCGCGAAGGAAGGCGACGAGGAAGAGAGAGTGCTCCTCTAAGATTTGCTCTCGGGGCATAGGAGCGGACTTCTCTTGCAAGGAGACGAGATCGCTCGTTAATCGATCCAACTCGAACTGTTCGTACCGACAGGGCGAAGGGAGCTTTCCTTTGCTCAAGTAATGGAAGAAGCCCAGAAGCGTCGGCCATTTGTCAAAGTAATGTTCGTACGTCGCGGGTTCGAAATGGACGATGGAGCGAACGAAAGGGCGACTTGGATCCATATCCATTCGTACTTGATGTAATTGGTAAGGTTGGAATACGCAGATCATGCCGGTCTTCACTTCGTATTGGTGCCGATTCAAGATCAAAGTCCCTTGGCCTTCATGAACGAGCAGAATTTCGACGCCTTGATGCGCGTGGAATGTTCCTTGGAACTGCTCGCGATCTTGGCTGGTTCGTCTATAGGCGAAATATAGAGGGACTTCGGCGAGGTCGAAATGCTCGATGTAGGACACGATGCAGCTCCTTTTGTCTCTCGGGACGATTGCTTGAACGATAATTCGTAGGAACGGACTTGGAGGACGCGAACATGAAAATGGTATTCCGATGGTACGGAGAAGGCAACGATACCGTCACCTTGAAGCAGATCAAGCAGATTCCGGGCGTCGAAGGCATCGTCTGGGCGCTCCATGACGTGCCTGCCGGCGAGGAATGGCCGATGGACAAAATCGAAGCTTACCGACAGGTCTCGCAACGCTATGGTCTTCACCTCGAAGTCGTCGAAAGCGTGAACATCCACGAGGATATTAAGCTCGGCTTGCCATCCAGAGACGGCTATATTGAAAATTATAAGAGGACGATCGAGAAGTTGGCAACGGTCGGCGTCAAAACGATCTGTTACAACTTCATGCCGGTGTTCGATTGGGTTCGTACCGATCTGTACCGGGAGCTCGAAGACGGCTCTACGGCGTTGTTTCTCGAGAAGAGCAAAATCGATAACATGGACCCGATGGAATTGGTCCGTAAAATCGCGAATAACCCCGATTTCACGATGCCGGGATGGGAACCCGAACGATTGGGGAGATTATCCGAGCTGTTCCATGCCTACAAGGGCGTCACGGAAGCCGATCTGCGGCAAAATCTCGCGTACTTCCTGAAGCAGATCGTTCCGGTTGCCGAACTGCACGATATCAAGATGGCCATCCACCCTGACGATCCGCCGTATTCAATCTTCGGCTTGCCGCGCATCGTCAAGAACCGCGACGATATCCGGGAGATACTGGACATGGTCGATAGCCCTTCGAACGGCGTGACGCTGTGCAGCGGATCGCTCGGTGCGAACCCGGCGAACGATATCGCCGGGATGGTAAGGGAATTCGCGTCCCGCATTCCGTTCGCCCATCTTCGCAACGTGAGAGTATACGGGAACGGCGACTTCATCGAGACGTCGCATCGCGCAGGCGACGGCACCGTCGATCTATGCGATATCGTCCAAGCCTATCACGAGAACGGATTTACGGGATACGCCAGGCCGGATCACGGCCGGCACATCTGGGACGAGACCTGCAGGCCCGGATACGGCTTGTACGATCGCGCTCTTGGCATTATGTATCTGTGGGGCATATGGGATTCCTTGGAACGAACTATGCAATCGGGAACGGGGAGCGTTCGGTAATGGGCATGCGTCATGAAAGCTTCAATGGAAAGGTCGCGGTCATCACGGGAGGGAGCGGCGTACTCTGTTCGGCAATGGCTAAGGAATTGGCCGCCAGAGGCGTCAAGGTCGCGATTCTGAACCGAACCGCGGACAAAGGCGAGGGAATCGCCGAAGAAATCCGGCGAGCGGGAGGGGAAGCGATCGCCGTCGCTTGCGACGTGCTCGACGTAGCGAGCGTCGCAAGAGCCGAAGAGGTCGTCGCGAAAGTCTACGGAGCATGCGATATTCTCATTAACGGCGCCGGAGGCAATCATCCGGACGGCATCACGACGAAGGAAATCTTCCGAGCGGAGGATTTGGCCTTGCCGGGCGTTAAGACGTTCTTCGATCTGACCGTCGACGGGTTCTCGTCCGTCTTGAATCTTAACTTTCTAGGTACGTTGATTCCGACTCAAGCGTTCGCGAAACGTATGATCGGCAAGAAAGGCGCGACGGTCGTCAATATTTCCTCGATGAGCGCGCCGAGTCCGATGACGAAGGTACCCGCATATAGCGCGGCCAAAGCGGCAGTCGACAATTTCACCCAGTGGCTCGCGGTACATATGGCCGAAGCCGGCATCCGCGTTAACGCCATCGCTCCGGGATTCTTCCTGACGGATCAGAACCGCAGGCTGCTGACGAACGAGGACGGAACGTTGACCGAGCGATCCGCCAAGATCATCGCCCATACGCCGATGCGCCGGTTCGGCGTTCCCGAAGATCTTCTCGGTACGTTATTGTGGTTGACGGACCCCGAAGCGTCGGGCTTCGTGACCGGCGTGACCGTGCCGGTCGACGGAGGATTCATGGCCTATTCAGGCGTATAGTTATCGGAACGAACCCGCGAGCGTCGTTCGGTTATTATTTATCAAATACCGGCATACCTTCCGATAGCGGCATTATACTTTGGGAGGGATCCGCGCTTGGCACAATCCGCGTTATATGAACACCGCTTTTGGCTGCAGATATTGGGGGATCATGCGAGATTTATTTTTAATGCGTTGTCTCCGGTCGAAAAACAGGATATCCCGATGGCGGCTTATTATATTCAATCATTCGACCAATTGCTTGAACAAGCGCGAAAGGCTAAGCCGGATGCGGAGATCAGTCCTCTTACCAAACAAGCTTACGAACTGACGGTAAAGTTCAGAGCGTTTAAGCTGGACATGCTGAGCAGGGCGCTTTTCGGTAAAATAATGATTGGTTTTACGCCTACGTTTCTCAATCATATGGTAAACGAGCTGGAAGAGTATCTTCGTATATTGACCGATCTGGTCGCGGGGAAGCCCGTACCGGTATTCGATGCTTTGCATCATGATTTTCTGTGGTTGCCCGATGCGGCGGGTCATGCGGCGGCGATCGCAAGCGATTTGGATACGGTCGAGAAGCCTTGGATCAAGAGATGCGAACAATTCGAAGCGCACTTTCAACAATTATATATGAAAAGCATCGAAATGGCGGGTTATATGAGAACAAACCTCAAGGAATTCCCTGCTTTCCGAAGGCTGCACAAGGAAGTCGACATCGAAATGAAACTATTCGTCGCGTTCTTGAACGAGCTGGAGGAAATGGAATTAACCGCGGAGATATTAGATAAAATCAGTCCACTGTTGCCCGACCATATGATGAGAGAAGAATGTTATTATTTGACGAAACTCGCTCAACTCGAATTGGTGTCGAATCCGAAATGCCAAGCGGACAAGCCGAGAATACAGGCTTGAATAATTCCGCGCGATTTTCGCAAAATAAGCAAGACGGTGTAAGTGAGGTGCTGTTCCATTGGGCCGATAGGTGCAAGGACTGCAAGAGGAGCTTATCTAATCACTTAGCCTGGGAAGCGAGGGGTTGTGCCGCAGAGTCATTCTGAACACAAGAGTTACCCAAGTGATTCCATAGTCGCGAAGTGTGAGGTCTGAGACTCAACAATCAATCACCGTCGGAAGCGGGAGCCTGTAATGGGCTCCTTCTTTTCGGTTTAACGGAATGAAACGACATCTCTTCGGGGGTGGCGTTTTTTTTTCGCGACAAGAAAAATAAAGTTCTTGACTTTGCGGTACGGCGAACTTATCAGCTGCACATTTACCCGTTGTTCGTTTTCTAACGGCTCCTTGGAGGAGATTGTTACCGGGAAGTGCCGTTTCATTGAGTGCGATTTTCGCGGAGCCTCGTTAAACGGATCCGTTCATAAAGAGTCCGCGTTCGACAATTGTAATTTTACCGGAGCGAATCTTTTCGTTTCGAAATTCGATCATTGCAAAATGACGGGTTCGGATTTACCGGCGCCAATATGGACGGGATCACCATGATTCAGGGCGATTGGTCGTATACGAATCTGAGACATGCCCGATTGGCGAAACAGGACTTACGCGGAATCAAATGGCATGAGGCCGACTTGTCGGGAGCCAATCTGGACAAAGCCGATCTAAGAGATTGCGATTTGACGATGGCTTTATTGGCGAAAGCGAAGTTACAGGGCGCCGATGTCAGAGGGGCTAAGATGGAGGGCGTTGATTTTAAGACGTTGACTCTCGCAGGGTTGAGAATGGATAGAGAGCAAGCCGTATTGTTTGCGTTATCTCATGGCGCGAAAGTGGATTAAGGGATTGAACGCAAGACCCGCGAAAGCGGGTTTTTTGTTTGCTCCATACGCCAAACCTGAATATTTTAAACATTCCTCCAAATAATAAGCCTTGTTGTTGTATCATGATTGAATAGAATAGAACCATTACCCCCTAACAACGAGGTCAAGCCATGTTCAAACGCATACGCATGAAAATCTTTTTCGCTTTGTTACTGACTACGGCTCTGCCGCTCGCCATTACGTCCGGCATTATTTTGTATCAAGTCGACCGACAAATCGACAAAGACCAACAATTCGCGGGTAACCGGATCAAACAAGATCTGAAAGGTCAAATCGAGGATTTCTCCGTCTCCCTTAGTGAAACCGCTTACCAGATTTATTCGAACCCGGATTTGATCGAAAGCATCGCTTTGGGCAAAGAGTTTCTTTCGGACAGCCGAACCTACGATACGTATCGGGACATACAAGAATTTTTCCTGAGCGTGTATAACCAATCCCGCGTGAAGAACATTTTGGGAATGTATTTAATTCGACTAAACGAAGAAGAAACGTTAGGCAACTTCTTCCCGAGCGTGTATCCGCGACTGGAACCGACCTATTTGCGTTCCTTGCATGAGGAGATGTCCGCTAACGGACAGCAACCTCTCATGAAGGTCACTTATCGGAGTCCCTATCACGAGCCGGTATTTCAATTTATGTATCCCGTCCGTTACCGAGGCGAACCTGTAGGCTTATTGGTGATCGATATTCAAGAACAGGCATTCAGACGATTGGTCGAGACCTACAACACGTTCTATCATGGACAAATTTATTTGTTGGATACCAACGGGACGATCGTATATGGAACCGACTCGGCAAAGACGGGGGAGAAGTTCGAAACCGGACTCCGAGACGGACGGACCGTCTCGATTCAAACGGACGTCAAGCATGCGCTCTGGACTTTGGATTACGAATATCAAATCGATCCGGAACAAATTTTCTACAGACGTATCGCTTTCATCGTTATTGCCGCCGCCGGATTGCTGGCATTAGGTATCTCCTTGGCGCTCAGCTTCAGCATCACGAAACCGATCATCCATATGCATCGAAATATGGCCCGCATCAATATCGGCGACTACGACGCCCGCGTCGATGTCCGTACGAAGGACGAGATCGGTTATTTGGGCAACCAGTTTAATCGGATGGCGGAAACGGTCCAACAGCTGATCGAGCACGACTTGAAATTACGCTTGATCAATCAAGAAACCCAGATCAAAGCGTTGCAGGCGCAAATCTCGCCGCACTTCCTGTTTAATACGCTGCAAATGATGGCCGGCATCGCCGAAGTGAACAGAGTCCCCGATCTGAAGCTCATTTGCCAAGCCCTAAGCAATATGTATCGCTACAACATGAACATTCAGAATGAATGGGTGAAGATGAGGGACGAAGTGATGCATATCCGCAACTATCTCGTGATCATTAACAAGCGCTTCCCCAATACGATTAAATTCAGATTGGATATGGATCCCGGAGCAACGGATTTCATGATTCCGAAGCTGATCCTTCAACCGATCGTGGAAAACGCGGTCGAGCACGGATTAATCCCAAGTCCCGGCAATCGCAAATTGCTTAAAATATCGGTGCGGATTCGGCCTTCCGAGCCGTGCATGTATTTGAGCGTTCTGGACAACGGCACCGGGCTAGACGAGTCGGAAATGGATGCGATCGACCATTTGCTTCGTCACGGACGCATGGTCGAAGACAAGGAAGAAGGTTCGATCGGACTCTACAATGTCCATTCCCGCATTCGGTTGATATGCGGAGAGGACTACGGCATTCAAATCAAAAGCCGTAAAGGACGAGGCACGTGCGTCGTCTACCGGCTGCCGATCGGGAAGGAGGAACTTCGATGAGAGTCTTAATCGTTGACGACGAATCCGCCGTTCATGAACAATTAATGACGTTAATTCCATGGGAAGAGCTAGGCTGGGAAGTGGTCGGGCATGCTTACAACGGCGAGGATGCCAAGAAGTTAACGGAGACGTACAGACCTAATTTGATTCTGACGGATTTGAAAATGCCTCTATTGGACGGTCTTGGTTTCATGTCTTGGCTGGAGAAATCGGGGAACGCCGCCAAAGTGATCGTGCTCAGCGGATACGGCGAGTTCGAATATTCCCGGTCCGCTTTTTTGCTCGGTGCTTACGATTACCTCTTGAAGCCGATTCAGGAGTCGGAACTGCTCGTGGCTCTCGGGAAAGCCGTCGATCAGATCCGTCGGGATACCCTTTCGCAATCCGATCGTATCAACGAAAAGGCAGTGCTCGGAGAAGGGCTGACCTTAAAGCAAGACGAGTTCCTCACGCAGGCGATCGGCGCTTCCCTCACGGACGAGAACGAAATCGTGGTGCAAGCGGAGCGCCTTATGTTGCGATTGCCCGAGAACGGATATGCGGCGATCGCCGTGCGATTCCTCGATTTCGAAGAGCAAATGCAAGCCCGTTACGAAGGGGATCGCACGGCGTTCTATTTTGCCGCGCGCAACATCATGCGGGAGATATCGAGGTCATCATCGCTCGTCTTTCGGAACTTGCGTCAATCGAATGAATTTGTATTGATCAAATCCTTATCCGATAAAAAAGCCAATTTGATGGAGCCGATGCTTAGCAAGCTACAGCGATTGCTTGACGAAGGTCTCAAAATGCGTTCGGTCATCGGCGTGAGTACCTGCAAGCAACGGATCTCGAAGTTGGCGGCGGCCTACTCCGAGTCGCAGATCGCGCTGGAGTCGCTGAAGATCGCGGGGGATCTGAAAATCGCTTTCCACGACCCTCTTTCGGCGTCCATACCCAAAGGCACATCCACGATGGAGATGCTGTGGAGCGATATCGGTCTCCTATTCGATCTGTTGGCTGAGACGGGATCATTACGGGATAACGATAAATTGATCGCGAAGATCGAACAAGCGTTTCACGAGAAGACGATCGAGGGGACAAGCGTGTCCGAGTGGAAACAAGCGATGTCGGATCTCGTTCGTAAAATCGATCCTTATCCGATGAATGAAGACATGCGAATCCTTCTGAACGAAGTGAAGGCTTCCGTTCAGGCCGTACGCATTCCCTATACGAAGGAGTTACTGTTGAAATGGACAGAGCTTTTCATGGCTCGTAATGCGGATGCCATGAAAAGCAAAAGCGGCAAACCGTTAATCGATGCCATAAAGAAATACATCGATGAAAATTATAAAACCGTTTCGCTCGATCAAGCCGCCGAACGCTTTTACTTGAACAAAAACTATTTCTGTTCCTTGTTTAAGAACATGACGGACGTGAGCTTCATGGAGTACGTGACCGATTTGCGAATGGAGCACGCCAAGCGGCTACTGGCGAATAGCAACTTAAAAACATACGAAGTAGCGGAAATGGTCGGGTATTCGGATCAACGTTATTTCAGTCAAGTATTCCGTAAGCACACCGGGACTCAACCGACCCAATATCGGCAAAATAAGTCGAACAAAGACGATCAAGCTTAATATTCTCCACAAACGAGTGAATTTTCAATCATTACGGAGAAATAGTTCCCAAACTACAATGAAGACGTAATCAAATATAGGATTCGAGAGGGGTTTTACAATGAAATCTCAGAAGTGGTTAACGACCGCGACATCCGTCGTCGTGCTGGCCTCCACGCTGGCCGCTTGCGGAAATAACGACAAGGATTCGAACGCTTCTCCATCGGCTTCGCCGTCATCGAGCGCCGCCGCATCCGAACCGGCGTCCTCGTCTCCGGCTGCATCCAAGGATCCGGTAACGCTGAAATTCTGGTCGGCGCTTGATCCAAGCTCGGATCAAGGGAAAACGATTCAACAAAAAGTAAAAGAGTTCGATGATAGCCGCGACGACATTAACGTCGATCTTCAAGTCATCTCTTACGACGTCCTGCACGACAAGCTGGTCGCCGCCATCAATGCGGGCGATGCTCCCGATCTGAGTTGGGGCTTAGGCGAATGGTTCGGCGAGTTCAACAAACTGGACGCGTTGGCCGACCTTACCGCCTCCTTCGACGGTTGGGACGAGAAAGACAAAATCTATCCGAACGTATTGGATGCCTTAAAAGTCGACGGCAAATTAAAGGCGCTGCCTAACTACCTCGGCATCCGCGCGCTCTTGTACCACGAGAATATCTTGAAGGACGCGGGTCTTAGCGCTCCTCCGAAGACGTGGGACGAGCTTCTGAACGCGGCGCAGACGGTCAAAGACAAGACGGGCAAAGAATTATTCGGCATTGCCGGCGCCGGCGTTCGCTCTCCGCAAGAACTTATCATGTACCTCGCGCAGAACGGCGTCGTATTGGCGGAGAAACAAGCCGACGGAAAATATAAAAACACATGGCAAGACAATCCGGAGCAGTTGGCGAAAGCGGCCGAAGTGTTCCAATTCTATCAAGATTTAATCGCCAAGAAAGCCGTCAAGGCGGATGCCCGGACTTGGGGCTGGGAAGAAGAAGATCAGAACTTCGTTCTCGGACAATACGCGATGGTCGTCAACGGTCCATGGATCGAAGGCCGCGCTTCCGAGAATCCGGAAGGCATGAAAGACGTCAAAGTCGCGGCTCCGATCTATAAAGAAAAACCGGCTACGTTCATGGAAATCGCTCCGTTGTTCGTGTATAAATCGAAGAATCCGGAAGAAACGTTCGAGTTCGCGAAATTCCTCCTGGGAGCGGATTACCAAGCGGCGGTTAACCCTTCGGGCGCTCCGCGCAACGATGTCGTCAGCGAAGGCTGGGGCAAGGAATTCATGGCCCTCGCGCCTCAAGGCGTCGTGTTCCCGACCGTATCTCTCGGCGGAATCACGAAAGCGATGGAAGACTCCTTGGCGCTTGCCATGCTGAAGAAAGAAAAACCGGAAGACGTCGCGAAAAAGCTATCCGATTCGATTAACGACAGCTTGAAGAACACAGGCGAATTGAGCGGCAACTAATACGATCAGACAAACGGCAAGCATGGACGGGAGCTGCGGAACTAGCGGCATGCTGCCTGAACATGCTTGCTTTTTCATTCTGGATAAAGTGGTGATGGAGCATGCTGACTTTAAGAGAGAAAAAAATACGAAGAATCGCCCTTGGATTCATCTTGCCCGCTTTGCTGTTCTTCCTTCTTCTCAATGCTTTTCCTTTGGGACAGGTGCTTTGGGATAGCTTTCAGTTCAAAAATTTGTTGAATAAAGCCGCGAACGGGTTTGCCGGCTTCGCGAATTATAAGGATGTCGTCCAGGAACCCTATTTTCAAACGGCGCTTAAGAATACCGTCGTCTGGACCGTATTGTCCGTCGCCGGCGAATACGTGCTCGGACTGATTTCCGCCATTGCCCTTAACCAGCAAGTGAAAGGGCGCACCGTGTTCCGAGGCATCATCATCATCCCGTGGGTCGTTCCGATCGTCATCGCGGGCATGACATGGACTTGGATGTTAACGCCGGACTATGGCATCTTGAACATCTGGATGGTCAAGCTTGGCATCATCGATGAACCCCGGTATTGGTTGGGCGAACTGGATACCGCCTTGCTAACGGTCACATTCGTCAATATATGGCGCAGCTTTCCTTTTTACACGATCAGCTTGCTCGCCGGTCTTCAATCCGTTTCCAAAGATATTATCGAAGCGGCAGCCATTGACGGCGCGGGAGTACGCCGGCGGTTCTGGCATATCGTACTGCCTCAACTGAAAACCGTGTCGCTGACCATCGTATTTATACACGTTATCTGGACGGCCATCAATTTCGATTTCATATGGGTAATGACGGAAGGCGGCCCGCTTCATTCTTCGGAGACGCTTCCGATCATGATCTACCGGTACGCGATGCAACAGTACAACTTCGGCCAAGCCTCCGCGCTTGCGTCTATGATGCTCGGATTCATGGTCGTCGGGTTCAGTCTTTATTACTTCTACAGCGTAAGAAAGAACAGGGGGTGAAGCTATGCTGATGAGTCTTCGAAAACGCAGATTTCTTACGGCGCTCACTTATCTTGTGCTTATAGGGTTTGCCGCGTATTGCTTGCTTCCGTTCTTATGGATGTTCGTGACGTCGATCAAGCCGACCGATCAGATCCGAACGCTGAATCCAAGCTTCATCGTGAAGAAAATGACGTTAAGCCACTTCGATAACGTGCTTAACAATTCCGCCTTTTTAACCTTTTTCAAAAATAGCTTGTTCATCGCTTTAGTGACGACGGCAGCCTCTTTGTTGATTTCCATTTTCGCGGGGTACGCATTAAGCCGATACGCTCGATTTAAGGGCGTCAAGTTATTCGGCGTGGCGATGCTGCTCTCCCAGATGATACCGGGCGTGTTGTTGCTTATACCGTTGTATCTTGTCATGAAGAATATGTCTCTTATCAATACGTACGCCTCGTTAATATTGGCCTATACGACCTTCACGGTACCGCTATGTACCTTTATGATGAAGGGATTTTTCGATACCGTGCCTTATGAAATGGAAGAGTCCGCGGAGATAGACGGCTGCAACAGAATCGGCATTATCTTTCGCATTTTGTTGCCGGTGTCCTTGCCAAGCTTAATCGCGACGGCGTTATTTGCCTTCCTGAACGCCTGGAATGAATTCATGTTCGGATTCGTGTTCATCAACGACGAGGATCATCGGACATTAACTCCCGGCATAAGTTTATTCAAAGGCTTGTACCAGACGGATTGGGGAAGCATGATGGCCGCATCCGTATTAAGCGTCGTTCCGGTCGTCCTGATCTTCGTCTTCCTTCAGCGCTATCTGGTCGAGGGCATGACGGCCGGCGCGGTGAAAGGGTAAGGAGATGAGGATAGGAATGAACGATTCAAGATGGATCCGAGTGGAAGAAAACGGCATGCGCCTGTTATTCGAAGTCGCGTCGGACGGCGATGTTCGGTTCCTTCACTTCGGGAACGGGGAGCCGATCGGCATCGAAAGCTGGCCGGAAAAGACGAGAGCCAAATATCGGCTGCTCGAGGTTCACGCAAGCGGCGAGAATCACGACGACCATCATGGTTCGAAGCATACCGGCACGTTGCCCGGCAAACGACTCAAGCTCGTCGGGGAAGAAGACGGTCGCAATGCGGATGGGCGGTTGCTCGTTTTTCATTTGAAAGACGACAAGTCAGGGTTGGCGGCTTCGTATCACATGCAATTTTTCGATGGCATCCGGATCGTCCGCGCATGGACTCGGCTGGAGAATACGGGTAACGAACCGCTTGGGCTGGAATACGTCTCGACGTTTACGCTCTACGGGATCGACAAGGAGGGATCGACGGCCAGAGATCGTAAAATGAGGCTGCATATCCCTCACAATACTTGGTATGGCGAAGCGCAGTGGAGAAGTTACCGGCTTCCGGAGCTCGGCTTAGAGAAAGTGAACGAGTTCTCGATGAAACGCCTATCTTACGGGAGTACCGGAACATGGTCTAGCTCCCAATACGCTCCGATGGGGTTTCTGGAGAACGAAGAAACGAGCGGCGGACTGGTGTGGCAGATCGAGCATAACGGTTCCTGGCATTGGGAAATGAGCGATATGGCCGACCGTCTCTACTTGCAGTTGAGCGGACCGACCGAAGCCGAAAATCATTGGTGGAAGGAGCTTGCGCCGGGTGAATCGTTCATAACCGTGCCGGCGGCGATCGGGACGGTCCAAGGCGGGATCGAGCAGGCCATCGGCGAAATGACGCGATATCGGCGGAAGATCCGACGGAAGAACGAAGATAACGAGAAGCTGCCGGTTATCTTTAACGATTATATGAACTGTTTGTTCGGCGACCCCACGACGGAAAAGCTGATTCCGCTTATCGACGCCGCTGCCGATGCCGGATGCGAATATTACTGCATCGATTGCGGGTGGTATTCCGACGGCGAATGGTGGGATGGCGTAGGAGAGTGGCTGCCTTCGGAAGCGCGGTTTCCCGGAGGCATTCGGGAAGTATTGGATTACATCCGATCGAAGGGCATGGTTCCCGGCTTGTGGCTCGAAATCGAAGTCATGGGCATTCAATGCCGATTGGCATCCCAGTTACCTGATAACTGGTTTTTCCTTCGCCACGGCAAACGTGTCATCGATCATGCCCGGTATCAACTCGATTTCCGCAATCCTGAAGTACGGGCTTACGCCGACAAAATCATTGACAGGGTTGTAGGCGAGTACGGAGTCGGATATATCAAAATGGATTATAACATTAACGCAGGTATTGGTACCGACTATGCTGCCCATAGTTCTGGAGACGGACTGCTGGAGCACAACCGTGCCTACCTAAAATGGGTGGATGACGTATTCGAGCGCTATCCGGATCTTGTGATCGAGAATTGCGGAAGCGGAGGAATGCGGCTCGACTATGCGCTACTCAGCAGGCATAGCATCCAGTCAACGAGCGACCAGACGGATTACTTGAAGAACGCAGCCATTGCCGCCGCAAGCGCTTCTCTGGTTACGCCGGAACAGGCCGCGGTGTGGTCTTACCCCTTAAAGGAAGGCGATCGTGAAGAAGTTATCATGAATATGGTTAATGCTATGCTGCTTCGGATTCACCAAAGCGGACACTTGGCAGAAATCGATGCCGATCGATTGGAACTAGTAAAGGAAGCCATAAAGTATTACAAAAAGATTCGAAGCCATATTGCGCAAGGATTGCCGATTTGGCCGCAAGGATTGCCTAACTTCGAAAGCAAATGGTTTAGCTTCGGTATCAGGGATGAGTCATTCATTCTCTTGGCTGTATGGAGAATGGACGAATTCGAGAACACGGTTTCAATACCGCTGACCGAACTAAAAGGAGTTCCCGCACAGATCACGTTGGCTTACCCAAAAAACGAAGCAACGACATGGACGTGGGATTCAACTGAGGGCCTACTGAAAGTATCGTTGCCGCAAGCACGATCAGCCAGATTGTTTGAAATCACTTGGAACTATGACCTTTGAGAGAAAGGGATATGATCGTGAATAATATTCACTTCTCGCAATATGAACACGAAATTTGGGGACCTTGCGTAAACCTGACGAACGGGGTTATCGAGCTAATTGCACCATTAAACTTTGGACCGCGCATTATTCATTATAGTTATTCGGGTGAGAAGAATATCTATTATGAAGATCCGAAGGGCCAATATTACGAAAAAGGGGAAGGATATGAATCCGTCGAGGGACGCTGGAACTTATACGGCGGTCACAGGCTTTGGACCAGTCCCCAAGCGCCTGGCAGATCCAGCTATCCGGATAATGAACCGGTATCTTGGGCTCCTATTCCGGGTGGAATCGTAATCACCGGCCCGATCGAACGATGGAATCAGATCCATAAGGATTTAAAAATCGAGATCGAGTCGAGCGGTAGTTGTGTTACGATTAGCCATCGAATACAAAATCATGGACCTTGGCCAATCCCCCTATCTCTATGGGCACTATCTGTAATGAGTGGGGGAGGAAGCGCGTTTGTTCCACAAACACCAATAGACTTAGGTCCAGTGCCGAATCAAAGTTATGCCTTATGGGGAAAGACGCGAATGGATGATAACCGTATCACTTGGAGAGAACGATATTTAGAAATTAAGCAGCTAGAACAGTCGTGGATGAAGTTGGGATGCCGCAACGAATCAGGCTGGGCAGCTTACCTTAAAGGAAATACTCTTTTTACCAAAAAATATCCGTTCAACCCAAGTGGAATATATCCAAGTTATGGGTCTTCTCTTGAAGTCTTTACCAATGAATCTTTTCTCGAGCTTGAGTCTCTGAGCAGTATCTATCAAATTCAACCCGGAGAATCAAAAATCCACGTCGAAAAATGGCAATTACACCATGTGGAAAATAATGGAAATATCGAAATGACGTTAGATAAAGTTCGGTTGTTGAGTACTAAGATACCTTTGACAATGTAGGATTCACACTTTAGGGGCTGTCCCATAAGTCATTATTAGATGACTAAGGGATAGCCCTTTTTAATGAATTGTAGTTTTGGCGGGGGATGTATCTCCTTCCGGTGGCTGTTGCCGCTGTGAAATCTGAATTGTAAACTCGTTGCAAGGAGCGCAATCAGTTCGGCGAATGATTGAGCCGGAAAGCGTGTTTGGACAAATGAAGAGCAACCGGGGGTTCCGGCGTTTTCTGCTTCGCGGCTTGCCAAAGGTAAGCCTTGAGGTCGGTTGGCTTTCGCTCGCCCACAACTTGGTGAAGAAAAACGCAATGGACCGAAATCGAAAAGTGGCAACACGGGAATAGCATCTCCCGTACTGCCACTTTTTCATTTCCTAAGATTTTCATCAAAAGCGAGCTGTCTCTATGGTGAACTTGACCCTTTTGAGAGACTCCCAGAATGCGTAACATGTTCGATGAAGCGAGGGTTTTCGGAAAGCGCCGGATACTTGGTTACGATAAAAAAGTATCAGTAATCAACAGGATAGAAGAGGAACGGGAGATGAGACGGTTTTACAATGGGGGGTGCAGCTACTTTATAAATAGGGAGGATTAATTACGAATGAATTTTTCAATCGGAAAATGTTCCAATCTAGGCTTGAGGTTCCTCATCATGTTGACGTTGGTCGTTACCTTATTTAGTAGTTATCGCTCCTCGTATGCGTCTACTACATTGATCGAAGGACAGAACAACCAGCAGCCGGCATCCATGCCCAAGCCGGTTAAGGGTGTCCCTTTCGCGGATCCGATCTACAACGCAACGGTCGTAAGGGCGACGGATTTCCTTGCGGACGGCATCAAAAGGGTCGACGATGGGACGACTCCGGTATTTGTCAGGAACGATTACTCCCGTCGCCAAGCGTTTAACCAGGATAATTCGAAATTTATTGTCAAGGCGTTAGACGGCTTTTGGTATCTATATGATGCCGATACGTATACCAAGATTCAAAGACTCCCCTTTCTGGCCGGAGACGCCGAACCCCAGTGGAGTCCCACCGATCCGAATGTTCTCCATTATGTTCCGACTAATGGGGGGCTGGTCCTGAACCAGCTTAACATCTCTACCGGAGTCTCAACGGTGGTAGCCAATTTTGCGGGACGCCTTCCATGGGCGGGCGTAACGCATGTCTGGACGCGGAGTGAAGGTTCTCCATCGGCAGACAGCCGGTATTGGGGATTTATGGCAGAGGATGCCAATTTCAATACCCTTGGTGTCTTCACCTATGACTTGGTGGCGGACACCATCCTGTCAACAAGGAATATGAGCGTCAGACCGGATCATGTAAGCATGAGTCCGTCGGGCGCATACTTCACGGTGTCCGGGGACGATGCCTCCGGTACAGTGGCTTATGCCCGTGATAACTTGAGCACAGTGGTGCGCACCTTGCATCACAAGAGCGAGCATTCCGATCTGGCGCTGGATGCCAATGGCGATGATATCTATGTCGGTATCGATATCCAGTCGAATGCCGGCGATGTATTCATGGTTAATATTCGGACTGGCGTGAGAACGGTTCTGTTTCCGACCTATGTGTCAGGGCAGGCGACTGCTCTGCATATTTCCGGCAAAGGCTATAATCATCCTGGCTGGGTAGTTGTATCCACCTATGCTCCATATAATCTGCCTCTGCAATGGATTAACAATAAGATCATGGTCGTTGAGTTGAAAGCTAATCCAAGGATATACAATATTGCTCATCATCATGTGTTCAATTACGCAGGTTACGATACCGAGCCGCATGCTACGGTAAACCGCGACTTCACCAGAATTCTATTCAATTCAAATTGGGAGACAACCTCTTCAACCGACTTGGATGCCTACATGGTTAGACTCGATCCGGGTGATATTCCCGCAGCAGGCACGCCGACAACGACACCAACGCCAACGCCAACGCCGACACCAACGCCAACGCCAACACCTACGCCAACGCCAACTCCTGGGCCCAACAACACGATCACCTTACAGGTTGGCTTGAATAATTATACCGGCGGCAAAGACCAAAGCCATCTTCGGGAAACGACGCCAAACGAAGGTCATTACGGAGCAGGACTAACGACCAACTATTATTTAAGGGACGGCGGTTTTCCTACGGATGCGCTCATCTATTTCGACCTTGCCGGGAAGATTCCAGCGGGGGCGATCCTGGATTCGGCGACTTTATCCCTCTACAACAGCGGAACGAATTCATATTCGGGAGGGACGGTTGATCTTTATCGAATAACGGATCCCAATAGCAAAGGCATGTGGGCAGAAGGCAACAGTACGGATTATACGTTAAAGAACGGGGCTTCCTGGACGAGAAGGGCAGGCTCCGGAGACACCGTAACAACGGGGTGGACGAACGCGGCGGGAAGCACGGTCATGGATTCCGTACTTTCCACGCCAACCGGATCGATTGCCTTCACGACGGCGGCGGGATGGAATGCCTCCACGGATGTCCTCTCGGACATTCAGTCGTGGAGTACCGGCACCGCGGTTAACCAAGGGTGGTTCTTGCGGACGAGAAGCGGAAGCGGAATCAACATCCAGGACGTGGCCAGCAACCAGAACGCAACCGTCGCGAACAGACCTAAGTTAACGATAACGTACCATACTTCCGCGACGCCAACACCTACACCAACGCCAACGCCGACGCCAACGCCAACTCCAAATACGGTAACCGTTCAGATGGGCGTCAACAGCTACGCGGGCGGGAAAGATCAAAGCCATATCAAGATGACCTCGCCCAACGAAGGAAACTATGGGGCAGGGCAATCCACTTCCTATTACTTAAGGGATGGTTTCGCGTCCAACGCGTTGATTTACTTTGATTTAGCCGGCCTTGTTCCGTCAGGATCGACGATCGATTCTGCGACTCTCTCGCTCTACAATACGGGAACGGATTCATATGAGGGCGGAACTGTCGACATGTACAGAATTACGGATCCGAATAATAAAGGCATGTGGGCGGAAGGCAACAATACGGATTATACGTTAAAGAACGGAGCCGCATGGACGAGGAGATCGGGGTCGGGAGACAATTTCGCCACGGGTTGGACCAACGCGGCTGGCAGCACGATCATGGACTCCGTGAACCCGACGGCGTCCGGAGCGATAACCTTCGCTACCGCGGCCGGATGGAACGTATCCACGGACGTAAAAGCGGATATTCAAGCCTGGTTAGACAATACGGCAATAAATCAAGGCTGGTATGTAAAGGTTAGGAGCGGAAGCTCACTGAATATTCAGCAGGTGGCAAGCAACCAATTCGCTACGGCTGCTAATCGACCTAAATTAACGATAACCTATCACTAATGTAAACGAGGTTTAGAAACCCCCTCGATACGAAACGGGAATCCGATAGGGCAACCCGCTATCGCTTCGAGGGGTTTTCTCAAGAGAAGGGGAGACAGGATGAAATTACGATGGTCGCTATTCTTGTGCGCAATGATGGTATCCTTCCTACTAACGATAGGTTGCGAGAACAAGAAGGTCGAAGAAATACCCGTCGTGCTGCATGATTACCATAACGACAAGGGGATTGGATTCTTCTATCCGGAGAGAGACGCGACATTGTCGGGAATCGCCCGAATCTATGGCTTGGCCTATACAGGAGAAGGCTGGCTGGAAGAGGATAAGGGGGTAGGCAAAGTCGTCATACAATTCGGGGATCAACTGGAGCTCGAGGCAAGGACCTACGTGAAAGACCGTTATTGGATTAGAACGTTCGATACGGCCGCTTTCAAGAACGGGCCTTTGAGTATTAAAGCGACCGCGTACGACAAGGAAGGAAACCTAATCGGCAGCGTCGTTAATCGGGTTATTATCGACAATGATAATTCGTCCGCGGACAATCGGTATTTCGTCTCGCCGGAAGGAAATGCCGGCAATGAAGGAACGAAAGCGTCTCCGTGGGATTTGACGACCGGCATCGACAAGATCGCCCCGGGCGACATTTTATTCTTGCTCGCGGGCGAATACGACACTCCGATCGTCGTGGACAAAAGCGGGACAAAAGACAAACCGATCACGATTATGAACTATCCCGGCGACAAAGTGGAATTGAAACGCGCGGGCATCGACATTGGCTATGAAACGGAGTACGTCACCGTCATGGGAATCGATCAGAGCGGTTTGCGCTCCGAAGATTACGGGGTAGAGCTTGCCGAGCGGGTGAAGTACATCCAATTCTGGGACTGCTCCTTTAACGATAACACGTATCATTACGAAGAGATGGAAAAGAAAACATACCTGGAATATGGCACTGGTTTCCATGCGGGCATCGGCGGCAATACCAAAGCCGGTAATCGCCAATACATTACAATCTCGCATAGCGAAGCGATGTATAATGACGCGGACGGCTTCCAACTTAGCAGCATCGACCACGGCAGATTTCAGTTTCTGGAATCCGCGTGGAATCCAAACCACAAAACGAAGGACGTCTTTCAATATAAGCATGCCAATGGGTTCGTAAATAAAAACAGCGAATACGAGAGGTGGGGTTACCCTTCTGCGGACAACGTGTATTTGTTCTCTTACTCCCATCACAATGGGCAAGACGGATGGGATATCCGTTCCCCGCACGCATACTTCTTCGGAGTCGTCACCCATGACGAAGCGCAAGCAGGCCATCAATACGGCGGGGTCGGCATGAAGCTGTGGGAATATGATTACAAGATATTTGACAGTATTAATTTTCGGAATAACAAGGTGGACGATTCGGGCGGAGGCATTATTCTGGTGGGGGACAAGCTTACGATTCGCAACAGCTTACTCCACGATATGTTGCAATACTCCGTTAGTATATCAAAAGGGAAAGAAGTGAACTCGAGCAACAACATTTTCTCCGACTATATTATCGATTTTACGTCATCCGTTCCCTCGAACAATTCGATTTTTCATGGACTAGGGAAAGCGCCTTCCGACAGCGAACATAGCTTGATGGTAGACCCTAAATTTCTGAATCCGGAAAAAGGGAATTTTTTCCTACGATCCGACAGCCCTGCTCTTACATCCGGGTACGGGGGGGAAGACAGCTTCGTCGTGGATGGAATTGATTATGCCCAATACGATGCACTCGGACGGCCGCGCGCCGCGGGTTTAAAAGAGATCGGCCCTTATACCCGTTACGAGGGAGCGGATGCCGCGCCGTATGTTCCCGAAGCTGGCGAACGTCCAGCGACCGCTTTGATCTTGAATGAAGACAAGTTCGCCGGCATTGGTGAAAAAATGGATGTACCCGTTGGATCTATCCAAATGGACGGCGATCTTAAGGACTGGAACGGTATTAAAACCTACGAAGTGAACAGAGACCAGAACGGCAACACATTGAAATATAAGCATCGGGTAGCCTTCGCGTGGGACGGAAAGGATACGCTCTACATGCACGGAACGCTGAGCGGGCCGGACACGATGCTAGCGGTACAACAAAGCGATTCCGAATCCTGGTGGAGCGACGACATCGTCGAACTATTCGTTGTCCCGAAATTGCCAAAAGATGAAACCGAGAACCTAGTGAAGGCCAACCATTACGGGTTCAACAGAGAGCATCTGTTCGATGCCTGGAATTTATCGACGAACGCGAAAATGGTGAGCCTTCCGGAAGAAGAAGGGCAATGGAGATTCGAGATGGAGATTCCGCTAGGGGAGGATATTCTGAAGTCGATAAACGATGAAGGGAAGCTATACGTCAAAGCGGGAATCGAATTAAACAGCGCCGGCGAGTTCTCGTTGCTGGGCAGAACAGGCGGGTTCATAGATGCGGATAATTACATTCAGCTGGATGTTCATAATTCAATAAAATAGCATCAGTTATTAGTTGGATAACAGAAGTTGAGTCGAATCAATTGATCTACAATTTATTTGTCAACATTTTCAAGTTGACAAAAATCCAAAAAATGAAATGGAGCGTGAAATGAAGTGAAGGTATTAAAGAAATCGAGACGTTTGTTAGGCATGAGTTTAGTCCTTGCCATGTTTATGGTTATGTTGGGTCAGATTAATATCGGCGTAACCCATGCAACACTCGCAATAGAAGGCAAAGACAATACGCCTACGCCAACCGGAATGCAAAAGCCAGATAAAGGTGATGAGTTTACGGACCCGACTTATGGCACTAGCGTTACGCGTGTGACGGATCCGGATGAGGATGGAGTAGGCACATTTGGTAGACACATCTATTCTCGGTCACAAGCTTTCAACAGTAATAATACCTATATGTTGATCTATTCTTATTCGGGTCCTACTTACTGGCATTTATATAATGCAAACCCGCCCTATAATAAAATCAAATCGATTGCCGCTCCCAGCATAGGTACAGCTAACGCAGAACCGACGTGGGATCCCGTTAATCCAAATGTTTTTTACTATTTTAGCGAGGGTGGACAAGGCGCTAAGCTCTACTCCTATAATGTAGCTACTGAACAGCCAGAAGGCCCTGCTTATGATTTTAACTCGAGAATTAAAGCATATTGGCCAACCGCAACGGCTGTTTCTACAAAAGCAGAAGGCTCATCTTCCGCTGACGGACAGTACTGGGCTTTCGTGGTTATGGATGCAGCCTACAACAAACTTGGTTACATCACTTGGGACAAACAGACCGACACGATCCTTGGACACATGTCTGCTACCAGTGCCAACGGCTTTATATATGCTGATCACGTCAGTATGTCACCATCAGGAAAGTACGTGGTAATTAGCGTTTATGGAGGTCCCGGCGCTGTACAATTCGACCGTGAGTTTAATCAGATACGTCAAGTGGGCGCAGTGGGCGAGCACTCTGATATGGCCTTGCTTCCAAATGGTCATGATGCTTATGTAAGCGTGGTTTACTCGGCTCAACCCGATGAAGGAGACGTATACTTTTATGATATGGAAACCGGTGTCAAGACCGTTCTTTTCGATATCTTTGAGAATGGTGGGAATTCTGCGATTCATTTCTCAGGAAAAGGTTATAACAAGCCAGGCTGGATACTTGTGTCGACATTTTCTCCCGGTATAGGTCAGCGTTGGTACTATGATAAAGTATTTGCATTAGAGCTTACAGCCAACCCGAGAATCTATCCTCTTGCACACCATCATCAAATTTACAACCATGACGAACCGGATGAAAATAGGAGATATTTTACGGAAGTGCAAGCTACTGTGAATCGTGACTTCACAAAAATCTTATTCACTTCCAACTGGGATGTTCAAAGCAATGATGTTGATGATTACATGATCAACCTGAGCGCTTCGGATATTCCCGCTTCAGGCACAACTACGCCCGTAAGCGTTATTGTTGATAATGCTGCTACAACTGGAGTAACAAAAGTGGGTACATGGACTACGAGTACCTTTGAAACTGCTAGATATGGCGCTGATTATTTGCATGACGGGGGTACGCATAGCGTAACATTAACTCCTACTTTGCCGTCGGCAGGAACGTATAGCGTATATATGATGTGGCCTGCAGGTTCCAATCGGGCATCCAATGTTCCGGTTGATATTCTTCATGCAGGCGTAACGTCAACGGTAACCGTAAACCAGACAACAGGCGGAAACCAACAATGGAACTTGTTAGGCACCTATACCTTCAGTGCAGGAACTGGAGGGAATGTGAAAATTCGCACCACCGCCACGAATGGGTACGTCATGGCTGATGCAGTGAAATTCGTAAAAGATACGTCCGTCAGCGTTACTGTTGATAATGCTGCTTCAACTGGAGTAACAAAAGTGGGCACATGGACTACGAGTACCTTTGACACAAATAGATATGGCGCTGATTACTTGCATAACGGAGGTATTAAAAGCGTAACATTCACTCCTACTTTGCCGTCGGCAGGAACGTATAGCGTATATATGATGTGGCCTGCAGGTACCAATCGGGCAACCAATGCTCCGGTTGATATTCTTCATGCAGGCGTAACGTCAACGGTAACCGTAAACCAGACAACAGGTGGAAACCAACAATGGAACTTGTTAGGCACTTATACCTTCAGTGCAGGAACTGGAGGGA
>NZ_JBHSMH010000090.1:115905-220837 GCF_042655365.1 Cohnella suwonensis
AGTGAAATTCGTAAAACAATGAAATTCGTAGGAATGTGACTTTTACAGCAGAATATCGATCTTTGAATAAATCCTCCTCAGAAACTTAATGAGGAGGATTTTTCAAAAACCAGTAATATAACATCAGTAATAAGTTGGATAACAGAAGATGAGTCGAATCATTTGATCTACAATTGCTTTGTCAGCAGATGCAATTGTAAGAAAGGAGTGGGTATTGATTCAAGAAAACGCCGAGCAATAATTGAATAAACTCTGTATTTAGAAAAAGGAGGATAACGATGAGAAAATTAAGAATGGGATTTATAGGGTTATTAATAAGCTGCCTTTTACTAGCATTTTCGGGAGTTGCTGCTGCAAGTTGGGCGCCTATACTCGAAGTTTACCCGGAAAGTGACACTAAGATTATTAATGTAAATAAATACCTTGGCAAGAAAAATCTCTATTATGATTCCGGTGCGGATTATGGTCAAATCGATTGGTATGCCGGTTATTATTTTCCAAACGACGAAATATATATTCACAAAGTGTATGTTACTGTCGAGAGTACATCTCCTGGTAGTACGTTTATCCCGTTAGCTGTCTATGATGATAATCACTTTTTAGGATATGCATATAATAGTGCTCAAAGTCAAGCAACGACTTCTTTCACAGTGAATAGCAACACAACTCTAATTTCTGTCAAAGCGAGCTTATTCGAGGGTAAAACTCGCGTAGTTTCTATAAGCTATGACTAATGCTTAACAAAAAATAAGCTGCTATACAAGCTCGGAAGAGTCCTTTCGGACTCTAGGACTGTCGAGAAAGTGTCGATGGTCTTTTTTTTTGTGTATTTTTTATTTGACGTAGCATTACAATAATATTGTAATAATTCAAAAAAAATTGTAACATAAATTACATATCAAAGTAAGAAAAGATAACGATGAGGGGGATGTTGAGGTGGCAGATAAGCGTAAAGTTAATGGGAGTAGAAAAGACGATCACATATTCGATCAAGCCATTCGTACGGCTAATATCTTAGTTAATATGTTTGGTCCACGGTGTGAAGTAGCCGTTCATGATTTTAGCGATCTCCATAGATCGTTAATTCACTTAGCGGGAACAATTACTAATCGTGAAATAGGGGCTCCGATAACTGACTTGGTTTTAAGAGAGCTTAAGAAACCAAGTTCCGAAATAAAGGATATTCAAAATTATACAACCACGACTAATAAAGGATTATTATTAAAATCTTCGACGGTTTTTTTACGTGACAAAGAGGGGGTTATCATCGGTGCGCTTTGCATTAATTTTGATATTAGTTTATTAATGCAGTTGAATGGCGAATTGCAACAATTTATTAATTTTGAAGCCAATCAAACGACTGTTGAAAATTTTTATACTTCCGTCAAAGAAATAATCGAGGGCCTGGTAAGGTCGGTTCTGCAAGAATTTAATAAAGCGCCAGGTCAACTGGATTTGGATGAGAAAATTGAGTGCGTAAGAAAATTAGAACAAAAAGGCACTTTCTTAATTAAGGGAGCACATGAATATATCGCAGCGGTATTAAATGTTTCTAAATTTACAATTTACAATTACCTTCAGAAAATACGAGCTCAAGATGAATATAATCTCGATTGAGGAAGTCAAAGTGTTAAGGAGCGGGTCTGATGAAAACATATCCTATCTCCTTCAATGAGTCTGCGGGAGTATCTCCTTTATATCGAAGGCTGCATTGGCACGATGTCTTGGAGATCAATTTAATCATGAAAGGTACAGGTTACTACATCATCAATGGCCAAATGATAGAATTTCATGAAGGTGACATTCTGCTCATTAATTCCAATGATCTCCACCGGGCGTATGAGCGAAACGGACTGGAAATTCTGGTCGTTTCCTTCGATGCTTCCTGGCTTTTGACTGATTTGCGCTATGATCCCGGAATTTTATCCCCCTTCAAAGAGATGGGTATTCATTATACGAATCTGCTTGATCGCGATCATCCGAGAATGGAAGAGCTCCGTTCCATTCTGTTAGATATGTGGAATGAAAATCTGCGCCGGGAGTCTTCCTATGTTTCCGTAGTCCGCTCGCTTCTGCTGCTCTTTCTGGCTTATATCGGGCGTGAGTTTAGATGTGATGTTATGGCAGGCAACAATAATAAAAGCACTAAGGTAAGCGTCAAACAATTGAAAAAAATAAGTTCCGTAATTACGGTAATGGAACAGAATTATGTTAAAGCATGGGATCTAGTAACCTTAAGCCAACTTGTTTTCCTTAGGCCCTCCCGCTTCAGCGTCATATTTAAAAAAATAGCGGGGGTTTCACCGCTGGAGTACTTGATTCAAATTCGGCTAACTCATGCGGTTAGGTTGCTCGAAGATACAGAAATGAAAATCGTGGATGTCGCTTACGAATGCGGATTTCATAATTTATCTAATTTTAACCGTCATTTCAAGTGTAATTTAGGTTTTTTGCCAAGCAAGGTAAGGGAACGTGGTCTGACATAAAAATAACCCACTCGAAATTTCTTGCACGTCGCCCTTCCGTATCCACGCAAATCTCTTCCACATCCATTCCAATCCCTCCGTTTCCGAAATAACAGTAAAATTACATATATAAACCAGCAATATATCATTAGTTTTTAGTTAGATAACAGGAGTTGAGTCGAATAAATAGATCTACAATTTCTTTGTCAACATTTTCAAGTTGACCGATTGCAATCATTAAAAAAGGAGTTGAAATTGAGCAGATACGATCATAGAGAAGGAGATCAAATAATTCAATTAAGGAAGAATGTATTCAAAAAAATGAAAACGGAGCGTGAAATGGAATGAAAGTATTCATGAAATCGAGACGTTTGATAGGCATGAGTTTAGTCATTGCAATGTTTATGGCAATGCTGAGTCAGATCAATATCAGCGTAACCCATGCAACACTCGCAATAGAAGGCAAGGACAATACGCCTATGCCAACCGGAATGCTAAAGCCAGCCAAAAATGTGCCCTATACGGACCCGACTTACGGCACTAGTATTACGCGTGTGACAAATGCGGCGGCTGATGGAGTAGGCACATTTGCAATTAACAACTATTCCCGAATACAATCATTCAACAGTGATAATACAAAAATATTGATTTATGGTAGTGTGGAAAATCATTGGCATATATATAATGCAGCCGCGCCATATAACATGATTACTACATTACCTTTCAGTTTTGGCGTAGCTGACACAGAACCCCAGTGGCATCCCACGAATCCAAATATCTTATACTACTTAGGTGACTGGGGACTAGATAGAAAACTTTACTCAATTGATGTAACGGCTAATCCAATTACACCAACAGTCGTTGCAGATTTTGTACCTCTAATCGCAAATGGGACACTTCCTTGGCCAACTTGCGCTGGTGTGACAACGAAAACAGAAGGCTCACCTTCTGCGGATGGACGCTATTGGGCTTTCGTTTGTAGTGATGCATCTTGGAATAAACTTGGCTACTTCACTTGGGACAATCAGACCAAAACTGTCATTGCAACCATAACCTCTACGGCAGCCAATGGCTTAGGTGCTGCAGATCACGTCAGCATGTCTCCTTCAGGAAACAACGTAGTCATTAGTGTTCATAATTCTGCAGGAACTACCGGCGCCGTGCAATACACCCGTAATCTTCAATTCGTACGCAAATTAGCAGATAGTGGCGAACACTCCGATATTGCTTTACTTCCAAATGGCAACGATGCTTATGTGAGCATTGATTACGAAAATGGGGAAGTGTATTTTGTAGATATGGGTACCGGTGTCAAGACCGTTCTTTTCAATATCTGGGAGGTTAGTGGCGCTGACACAGCGATACACTTCTCAGGTAAAGCCTATAATAAACCAGGATGGGTGCTTGTATCGACCTATCAGCATGGAAGCCCTGTGCAATGGTTCAATGATAAAGTATTTGCATTAGAGCTTACAGCTAACCCGAGAATATATCCTCTTGCACACAATCACGTTGCACAAATGCCTCAGAGTCAAACTTATTGGATGGCACCAAAGGCTGTACCGAATCGTGACTTTACAAAAGTCTTATTCAATACCAACTGGGAAGTGGTCGACGAGTTGGCCGCTGACACCTATATGATTAACCTGAGCGCGAGCGATATTCCGCCTGCCGGTGGGGGAACACCAACACCAACATCCGTTATTGTTGATAATGCTGATGCAACCGGAGTAACAAAAGTGGGAACATGGACTACGAGTACCTTTGACACTGCTAGATATGGCGCTGATTATTTGCATGACGGGGGTACGCATAGCGTAACATTCACTCCTACTTTGCCGTCGGCAGGAACGTATAGCGTATATATGATGTGGCCTGCAGGTTCCAATCGGGCATCCAATGTTCCGGTTGATATTCTTCATGCAGGCGTAACGTCAACGGTAACCGTAAACCAGACAACAGGCGGAAACCAACAATGGAACTTGTTAGGCACCTATACCTTCAGTGCAGGAACTGGAGGGAATGTGAAAATTCGCACCACCGCCACGAATGGGTATGTCATGGCTGATGCAGTGAAATTCGTAAAAGATACGTCCGTCAGCGTTATTGTTGATAATGCTGCTTCAAGTGGAGTAACAAAAGTGGGCACATGGACTACGAGTACCTTTGACACAAATAGATATGGCGCTGATTATTTGCATAACGGAGGTATTAAAAGCGTAACATTCACTCCTACTTTGCCGTCGGCAGGAACGTATAGCGTATATATGATGTGGCCTGCAGGTTCCAATCGGGCAACCAATGCTCCGGTTGATATCCTCCACGCAGGCGTAACGTCAACGGTAACCGTAAACCAGACAACAGGTGGAAACCAACAATGGAACTTGTTAGGCACTTATACCTTCAGTGCAGGAACTGGAGGGAATGTGAAAATTAGCAACTCCGGCGCAAATGGGTATGTCATGGCCGATGCGGTGAAATTCGTAAAACAATGAAATTTGTAATCATGTAACATCACTTGCAGAATATTGAAATTGATTAAATTCTGTACTTCAAGCGCTATGTGAAAATCCTCCTCAGAAACGAAATGAGGAGGATTTTTCATGGGTGAATGGTATTAGTGCCACTCCGAATCCATGTAAATAAAGGAGATGCTCATTTGCGTGAAAATCTAAACGTTAGGACTTTTATCGGAACACATAGTCACGACTGGGAAGATTCGACGATGTTTCAGCACGCAAACGTGGAGCTCGCGATGATTCTGGAGGGAAGGGGGCTTTTCCGATGGAGGAGTGAGGAGCACACGGTCGAGACCGGGCAGGTTGTCCTGATCCCTGCCAATATCCCGCATTCGTTTCATGCGGTAACTCCGATTCGGTTCGGCGTCCTCTTAATGGATGGCTTGCCTCGCGAACCAAAGGCGATGTTTGATTCTCTTGTACCGGAATCGCATCCCAGGGTCATTACGTTATCCCGGATGGATCAAGAGCAGATTGAAACCCTCTTTCATCAATGGATGAGAATAGCGTCTTCGTCTTTGAAGGACCCGCAGAAAAGCTACTCGGCATGGATTCAAGTCATCCTGTTATTTTTGTGCGAGCATTCCCAGACAGGGCGTGTGGCACTTTCTGTCACTCATGTGGCGGACTATATGCGCCAGCATTTGCGGGAAAGCTTTCTAATCTCCGAGTTGGCGGAGCGGGCGGCTTTATCCGAAGAAGGGTTTCGCAAACGATTTTATGGCGTTTATGGCATGACGCCAAAGCAGTATCAGCAAAAATACAGGTTGTCAGAGGCGAAGTGGCTTCTGAGCTCAACGGATAAAGATATGCAGACGATCGCGGAATCGATCGGATTTGTGCAACTGCACTCTTTTTCTTCATGGTTTAAAAAACGGGAACGGTACTCTCCTAGTGAATGGAGAAAGCAGCAGCGTCTCTATCATGAGTAATAGAAAGTGCGGGTTTGCGTAAATTCCAGAAGCTTTTGGCTAAAGACGTTAAGCGGCTCTCCCGATATGATTAGTCTAACAACAAACGCTAATCTATAAGGGAGGAAATGAACAGATGGGATATCAAATGGGACAAAGCAACTTGGAAATGGGAAGCAAATATTTGACGAAGCTGCGCGATTCAAACGACATTTCAGGTGATTTCGAAGCGCTTGCAGCCCGACTGCAAGAGGATGGTTATTTATTGCTTAGAGGCTTTCATGACCGGGAGCTTGTGCTAAAGGCAAGAAACGAGTTTTTGGCACAGCTGCAGAAGATGGGAAGGCTTGACCCGAATGCCCCGTCTGAACAAGGCGTCATCGGAAACGAGAATAAATCAGCGCTCTGGAGTAATGGAGCGGAAGATTTGAGTGCGGATTTCCCGAGTTTCTTGGAAGTGGTCAACAATCCCGCGGTTATGACGTTTTTTGATCAATTGCTTGGGGGGCCGGCGATGACTTACGATTTCAAATGGCCGCGGGCGATTGCCAAAGGAGGCAATACGGGAGCCCATTACGATATCGTTTACATGGGACGAGGCACGAAAAATGTCTATACGATGTGGACGCCCTTCGATGACATTTCGTTGGAAAAAGGGACGCTAGCCATGTGCCTCGGATCACAGCATTTCGATAAGATTAAAAAGACATACGGCGAAATGGATGTGGATCGCGACAACGTGGCGACCGGTTGGTATTCCGAAGATCCGATCGAGATTGTGGACACGTTCGGCGGACAATGGGCCACAACAGAGTTTCATGCGGGGGACGTCATTATTTTCGGCATGTATATGATGCACGCCTCGTTAAATAATACGACAAATGAATACAGGATTAGTTCGGATACGCGCTACCAGCTTGCTTCTGAACCTGCTGACGAGAGATGGGTTGGCAAGAAGCCGAAGGGGCATTATGCATGGGGGAAAACGAAGGAGAAGCCGGTTGCGCAAGCACGCAAAGAATGGGGCATATGACAACGAAGAATGACGGAAAGGCCTTAATATGGATTAAATCGCTTTGGGGTATGGAAGGGTCTCTGGAGGAGCAGTTCGAACGCATTCATTTAGCCGGCTATCAAGGAATTGAATCCGGGCTGCCTACCCATGAGGATACGAACCGTTTTAAGGAGCTGCTGCACCGGTACCGAATGGAATATATTCCTCTGATCGGTACAACTGGTGGCGATCATTTGTCTTCATTTTGTCACCAAGCAGAGCGGGCTGCTCAATTCAAGCCAATGCTGATTAACTGTCATAGTGCGAAGGATTCAATGCCTTTCCGGGAGCAAGTTTTCTTTTTCGAGAAAGCGGTCAAGGTCGAATCGGAGTTGGGAGTCGCAGTTGGTCACGAGACGCATCGCGGTCGGGCTCTGTTCAACCCCTGGGCTACATCCTCCATGCTTCGGGAAGTTCCGGATTTGAAGCTGACCGCCGATCTCAGCCATTGGTGCTGCGTATGCGAGTCGCTATTAGAGGATCAACTCGAGTACCTGACGCAAGTCTTTGAACGAACGATATACATTCACGGACGCGTCGGTTATGCGCAGGGTCCACAAGTTCCGCACCCTGGTGCTCCCGAATATGCTTCAGAACTCAGAAGTCACCTCATCTGGTGGAGGCAAATCTATCGCATGCATGCGGCCCGCGGCCAACAGTCCGTTCCTTTTTGTCCCGAATACGGACCGCCGGGTTACATGCACACGCTCCCTTTTACGAACGCGCCGGTTTCCGATGCATGGGAGGTTTGTCGATGGATGATCGCTTGCATGGAGGAAAACATTCAGAGCTGATGAACATTCCAATGTTCCGGTCAGCTCGGCTATTCGTTCGGAAGACCGCCGTGAAAACGACTTCGAGATAGATAGGCTTCTCGGTCCGCATGCAGTCCGCGCTTTCGCGGGCTTTTTTGTTTTTTTATGTGTTATTATCGATCAACCTTGATCAAAAAATCGTAAATTCGATCATGTAAAGCGATGCGAACGACGGTTATTCTAAAGTGGCAAAGAAATTCTAACTAAGAAAAGGGGAGCAGCAACGGTGAACAAGAAAAAATGGTTATCGGGCACGGTATTAAGCACGGTTCTACTGACGACGGTATTAACGGCTTGCGGACAAAACGACAACAATTCGAACGCCGGCGCTTCTTCCGGCGCGGTCGCGAGCCCGAGCGCATCGGCATCCGCGTCGCCTTCCGACAGCGGAAGCAGCGGGGAAAAAGTAAAGTTGACGGTCGCGGTGTTCGCCGAAGAATTGGATTTCTGGCAACAACAAATCGCGGCCCCTTCGTTCGCGGCGGCTTTGCCTAATGTGACGGTGGACTTGCAGTCTTTCGCTAACGCGGACGAATTGACGAAGACGATGAAGATCCGGCAAGCGGCCAATGAGTTTCCTGACGTTACCTACCTGAAGGCTGCGAATCTGATTGATTTTCAAAACACGGTTGCTCCTTGGAAAAAGGATGATCCGCTGGTCACGAGCAACAAGTTCGTTGGCGTATACGACAACAACAAAGCAACGGGAGGCGACTACTACGGTCTTCCGATGAAAGTAATGAGCGACTGGGTTTATTATCGCAAATCCGTCTTCGAGGAACTGGGTCTCCAAATTCCGAAAACGTGGCCGGAGTTCGTTGAATTGGCGACAAAAATCAAGGATAGCGGCAAGTATACGCCGATCGCGATGGGCGGCAAAGATAAGTGGCCCGTCTACCCGTTCGTGGAGTGGCTGCCGGAGGCGATCGGGAAATCGCAACCGACGTTGTTAAGCGACTTGGCCAAATCCGACAGGCCGTTTACCCCTGACAGCCCGTTCTCGAAAGCATTCGGAAAGTTCGAGCAATTGATTAACGCGGACGTCTTGGGCAAGGCGCTTGATACGAGCTGGACGGATGCCGAGAATATGCTCGTGAACAAGAAAGCGGCCATGTTCGTTGCGGGTAACTATTTCTATCCGGACTACGTACGCCTCGGCGGCGACGTAAACGATCTTGGCGTGTTCCCGATTCCCGACGTTGATACGGAGAGCGAAACGATCACGCAAGTCGGGCAGGTCGATTTGTTCTTCGTGCTCGGTAAAAACTCCTCTCACCCGAACGAAGCGCGCAAGCTCGTAGAATGGTTCTTGAGCAACGACGTATACGGTCCTTATATCGAGAGAACCGGAATGGTTCCAACGGTAGACGTTCAAACGACCGGCAAGAAGACCGTATTCCAAGAAGCGGCGGACACGTTGAAATACGAGCAAAAGATGCTGATCCCGGGCGACGAGAACTTCAATAAAATCCGCAACGAAGTCCAATTCGACACTCATGTGATCGGTCAATACATGCTCACGGGCAAAGATTACCAGAAGCAATTGGACGCCTTAAACGACAAATGGGAAAAGGCGCGCAAGAAGCTCGGCATTCAATAAGGACGACCGGTAATCCGGCTAGCGGGGCCGCGCTGCGGGTACATAGCAGCGCGGCCTTCTTCGTCACCATAACAGAGAGGAGATGCCGGCATGAGCTACAAAACGCAGAGGAAAATCATCATTACCGCGTTCCTGCTCGTCCCAATGGCATTGCTGCTGATGTTGCTCGTCTATCCGACTCTCAAATTGTTGCAAATGAGTTTTACGGACTGGGACGGGCTGACAAGCGGCCTTCATTACGTCGGATTGGATAATTACAAGGAATTAATGCATTCCGACGAAGTATGGGTATCGCTTAAGAACAATGCGACTTATTTCGTCATCCACTTGTTGGCGATCCCCTTGGAGATCGTCGTGGCGTCCGTGCTCGTTAGTCGGTTGAGGGCGGCGAAGTTCTATAAGGTCGTCACGTTTATGCCTTACATCATCAACGGCGTGGCCGTCGCTTACATGTTCACCTTCTTCTTCTCGCCGGAAGGTTCGATGAATCAGATTCTTCATTTATTCGGATTGGACCGGTTAAGCCAAAGCTGGCTCAGCGATAATCATGTGGTTAATTTTACGCTCGTGTTCATCTCGTTATGGAAGTACTCGGGTCTTCATGTGATCTTGTTCATCGCCGCGATGCAATCCATTCCCGCCGACTATTACGAAGCGGCGACGATCGACGGCGCGAATCGCTTTCAGCAACTACGGCATATCACGGTACCTGGAATTATTACGGTCATCGAGCTGATATTGTTCCTTAACGTCAGGGGAGCCCTCCAAGTATTCGATATTCCTTTCCTCGTGACGAACGGCGGACCGGGTTATGATTCTTCTACCTTTATGGTGTATACGATCAAAACGGCATTCCAATACAATCACTTCGGATTAGCGGGGGCTATGGCGATTACCTTAATGTTGCTCATTGCCATCATCAGCTTCGTGCAAAGTAAATTGATCACGATAAGAAGGTAAGGAGGGAACGCTATGAGCAGCTTGAAAATCGAGATCAATGGACGTTATCGCAGGCGATTGCCGGTAGCCTTTACGAAACATGGCTTGTTGATCGCGATCGCGGTAATCGTACTCGTTCCGCTCGCCACGCTATTATTCGCGGCGTTCAAGACGACGTCCGAAATTACGAGCGGCAATCCGTTGGCGTTGCCGAACGGCTTCTATTTCGATAACTTGATTTCTTCCTTCCGCAAGGCCGACGTCATCCTGTCTTTGAAGAATACTTCCATCATCGGCATCGTCAGCGTCCTCGCGAACATGATTATCGGCTCCATGTTGGCCTACATTATCGCCAGATTCGACTTTAGGTTCAAGAGGGTCGTGTTGGCGCTGTTCGTCTTCGGCATCATCGTTCCCTTCTATACGACCGAAATCGCGCGGTTTGGATTGATTAAAGATCTGGGGATCTATAATTCTCTATTGGCGCCGATTCTAATCTACACCGGCGCGGATATGGTCCAAATCTTTATCTACAAGCAGTTCATGGACAAGATTCCGGTCGAGCTGGACGAAGCGGCGATGATGGAAGGAGCTTCATACTTCAAGATCTATTGGAAGATTATATTCCCGCTCGTCTTGCCGGCCTCGGCGACGCTGGCGATCATTAAGTTCGTCGATATCGCCAACGATATGTACATTCCTTACCTGTACATCCCTTCGGAGAAATTCAGGACGTTATCGACCTCGCTGATGTTGTTCTACGGAGACAGGACGCTCAATTGGGCGGGCATGAGCGCCGGTATCCTCTGGATCATGCTGCCGACGATAATCGTGTACTTCTTCTTGCAACGGTACATTTTTGCCGGGTTGGTAGCCGGCGCGGTGAAGGAATAGCTCGTCGCTCAACGCCAAAAGCCTCGATCGCATGCGATCGAGGCTTTTTAGGGAGTTCTAATTGCGGTATGCGCTAGGGGACTGGCCTTCGACTTTTTTGAATACGCGGCTAAAATGCTCTTGGTTGGCGTAGCCGATCGCTTCGCTGATCTCCCCGATCGGAAGATCGGATTGTTTCAGCAACTCCTTCGCTTTCTGTATTCTTGTACGGGTTAGGCAACTGATGAACGATTCTCCCGTTTCTTTAGTGAACATGCGGCTCAGATGATTTTCGCTCAGCTGTAGATGTTCGCTTAATGAACGAAGCGTGATTTCCTCGGCGTAATGGGCTCGAATATAATCGATCGCTTTTTTGATCTTGCTCGAAGTGCCTTCGTTGTAGGTTTTCATATCGGACATGTGTTTGAGCAACAGTTGCTCGATGTAACCGTTGATCTCGTGTATCGTATCCATCCGGTTGAGGGCATGGAAGGCATTGCGTTGACCGATCGTGTCATCCGTGCCGAAGCCTTTGTCGCGCAGGAACGTAAAGATCAAGTACAGCAATTCGTAGTACAACCCGTGAACGTTGGAACTGCCGGTAGGACGGCTGCGGATGATGTCCTTCATGATCAGCTGCAATTCGGCTTTAACCGCGCCTTCATCCATTCGTTCGATGGCCTGCAGCAGCTTCTTTTCCCTTCCGAAAATCGTAAAGTCCGATATCACCTCCATTTGACGTGCTTCATTCTCGGTAATGAGCGATCCTTTGCCATACAGCAGCTTTAAATCAGCGAACTTCAGCGCTTGCTGATAAAGGGAGTGGAGCGCTCCGAAATCTTGTTTGAAGGAGCTCACGCCGATCGTGACGGACAAATTCAGCATACGTGCGAAAGCGCTCTGCAATTGCTGGAAGAACATCGCGCGTTGTTGCAATAAAGCGGATTCGCCGTGCGCGTCGGGGAAATGCAAAATAAGGGCGTAACGGTCTTGCGAGAGCGCCAGGCACTCTCCGAGCTTGAATTCGTTCAGCTTCTGGTTGATCAGTTGATGGGAAGAATCGACGATATTCATCAGAATGACGGGATCGAATTTGTCTTGCAGCATTCGGAAGTCGTCGATGCACAGTAAGGCAACGGCTAAATTACGGGCTTTAATGCGAAGTCCCAGTTCTTGAACCGTTTGGGTGACGTCGCCCTTCAGGACGCCGAACAACAGCTTCTCTAGCGCTTTCGATTTGTCGGGGACGAGCGTAGACGACTCGGAAGGGTTAGCAGGCTCCAGCCGTTGTTTCTCTTTCATGAATGAGCCGAGCTGAGCGACCAGCGCTTCGAAATTCATATTGGATTTCAGCACGTAATCTCTGGCTCCGAGCCGAAAGGCTTCCCGGACGAATTCGTAATCCTTGAATCCGCTAAGCATCAGGACGACAAGGTCGGGGCGACGGTTTTTGATTTCGCCCAGCAATTCGATGCCGTTCATTTTGGGCATGTTAACATCGGCAAGCACGATATCGATGTCCGGCGAGTCGCTCAACCATTCGAGCGCTTCGAGTCCGTTGGAGGCTTCGCCGACGATGCGGAACCCGCAAGAGTCCCAGTCGCCCAATGCGCGAATCGACATGCGAATGAGCGGTTCATCGTCGACGATCAATAGGTTAGGCATCCGCATCCTCCTTCGATTGACGCTCTAAATAAGGCAATTCCAAGCTGACGGTCGTTCCCGAACCCCATTCGCTGCGAATGCGAACGCCGTACCTCTCGCCGTAAGTCAGACGAATGCGACGGTGGACGTTATGAATGCCGATTTTGTTGAACGCGTCGGATTGATGTTGCGAACTTTCGAGCAACGTATCGACTTTATCGGCCGTCATGCCTTGCCCGTCATCGGTAATTTCGATCAATAGCGATTGATCCGCACGATGGACCCTCACTTGGATATGCAGTTTGCGGAACGGATCGTCGGAAGCATGAATGATCGCGTTTTCCAGCACCGGCTGCAGCAGGAACTTGAGGATAACTGCATCCTGAAGCTCGACCGGCACGTCGAAAGCCACTTCGAACTTGTCTTGATAACGAAACGCCATGAGATACGCGTAATGATTCAGCAACTGCATTTCTTCCTCGATCGTGATGACGTGATCGCCCTTGTCCATGGTGTTGTGCAACAAGTTCGTCAGCGATTCCGTCATCAGCCGAATATTGTATATGCCGAACGTCTTCGCCATGACCGAGATCGAATGAAGCGTATTAAACAGAAAGTGGGGATTGATTTGATACTGCAAAGCGCGGATTTCCATTAACAGCTTTTCTTGTTTTTCGTTCTCGATATTGCGAATGAGCAATTGGATTTCGGTAACCATCGAGTTGAACGCGCCATGAAGATGAGCGAATTCGTCGTTACCGTTGATCGTCAGCGCGGCTTTGAAATTGCCTTGTTGCACTTTGCGCATCTGACGGATCAATCGTTTGATCGGAACGAGCACGGTCGTCGTCGCCGATATGACGAATACGATCAGGTAAAGCAACGTCACGGCCAGCAGGACAAGCGAAGTGAGTCCTACGATCTTCTGAACGCTGTTCGTTAATTCCCCGTAAGCGATCGTACTGACGACTTTCCAGCCCGTGTTCTCGACCGTGTAGTAGTTAATCAGCAAATCCCGTCCGCCGCTCCGATAGCGGAACGAACCGTATTTGCGCTCCCAGACGGGCGAATCTTTCAACAGTTCCAGCATGGGATCGCTTCGGTCGCCGCGCGTCAGCGATTGTCGCTCGGACGTGAAAATATCGACTTGGCCGATGTGGGAGAGCTTTAAGTCCGTGTATGCGGTTTCCAACCAATCCGTCTTGAACGCGAAATAGATGAAATCGATATTCTGATTGCCGGTATCCGGCGGATAGGCGGCTACTCCGATCGTATATTCGCCTTGCGTCAGCGGGTTCAGGGTGTTGCGGACTTTGCCGGCGACGGATACGCTGCCGGGACTTCCGCCTTTGAGCTTCCCGTACCATTCCATCACGCGCAGTTCATCCGGCTCGTTCGGAATGGAGTTGCGATAACCGTAATACCGGTTATCGGGGAAGACGAAGAACGCGCCGAGCAAGTCGGTCGTGTAATTGAAGTAATAGTTCATTTTTTTATTGATCTGGTCGGAGAGCTGCAGCTTCTCGTATTCGTCCTTGGCATCGTGCCATCGGTTGAGGGCTGGAATAATCGTATCCTCGTAATTTAATCCTTCGCTGTCGAAGTTGACGCTGGCCGCGGTGAAGATGAATTTGCGCATCGTTTCCTCGATGTTGGCCGCGATTTGTTCGGTTAATTGAAGGTTTTTGTTTTGGTTCGTTTTCACGAGCTCGTCGACGATTTTGCCGGACAAATAGCTTTTGGCCAAGAACATCGGCAACGGTATGAACAGCATGAAGATCAACAGAAACTTGAACATGAAGCTTTTACGTAATATCGGCATGATGTCGAACCACGCTCCCCTTGCGATAAAACGCTTACATTTACGTATGGAATCATTTTATCACACAATATAGCGTGCCAGCAGGGTGAGGTCATAATACATCAAATATTCGTAAGTTAGATCATGTCGCCGTATGTCCCTCGCCGGTATCCTTAAGTGGAAGTCGCGACTAGAGCATGCGGGGAGAGGGATTAAATGCAATTAGGAGCTTGTTATTATCCGGAACAATGGCCGCGAGAATTTTGGGAACGGGATGCCCGGATGATGAAAGAAGCGAATTTCAACGTTGTTCGGATGGGCGAATTCGCTTGGGCGAAATTAGAGCCGGAACCGGGACTATACGATTTTGCATGGCTCGATGAAGCCATCGGATGCATGGATAAGGAAGGGATTAAAGTCGTATTGGGTACCCCGACGCCGACGCCTCCCAAATGGCTGATGGATCGGTATCCAACGATTTATCAGAAGGATAAGTTCGGCAGAACGAGGGGCTTCGGCAGCAGAAGGCATTACTGCGTCAATCATCCGGACTACCTGGCGCTGACCAGAACCATTGTCCAAGCTGTCGCCGTACGTTACGGCAAGGATGAACGGGTTAAAGCTTGGCAGATCGACAACGAATTCGGGTGCCAAGACACGACGTATTGCTATTGCGAAAAATGTCTTGCAGCGTTTCGCGACTGGTTAGAGGATAAATACGGCACGATCGAGCGGTTGAACGAGGAGTGGGGGACGGTGTTCTGGAGCCAAACGTACCGCGATTGGTCCGAGCTTATCCTGCCGGCCTACAGCGTATGCGACGGCGCGGATCCGGACTACCACGGACACAATCCTTCGCTCGTGCTCGATTACAAGCGGTTCTCGTCGGATGCGGTCGTCCGCTATCAGCAGCTTCAGATCGACTTGATTCGAGAGCTGAGCGATAAGCCGATTACGCACAATTTAATGGGGCATTTTCCGGAGATCGATTATTATAAGTTATCGGAGCCGCTCGATTTCGTATCGTGGGATAACTACCTCGATTACCCTTGGGATGTACCGTCCTATCGGAAGGCGGCCATGGCGCACGACTTGATGCGAGGAGTGAAGAACCAAAACTTCTGGGTCATGGAGCAGCAAAGCGGTCCTTGCGGATGGAACGTGCTCGCGGATACGCCGAAACCGGGACAGCTTCGCCTATGGACCTACCAAGCCGTCGCCCACGGCGCGGACGGCATCGTCTATTTCCGGTTCCGCGCCGCCCGTTACGGCGCCGAACAATACTGGTACGGCATTCTGGATCATGATTCGGTACCGAGGAGAAGATACCGGGAGATTCAGACGACTTGCGGGGAGCTCGCGCGATTATCTCCGGTATTGGAAGGCGCGAGAGTGGTCGCCGATATCGCGATCGTGAAATCTTATGATCATCTGTGGAGCCATAGCATCCAAGGACATAATCGGAATTTCGACTATACTAGGCTGTTGCAAGAGTACTACGATGCTTTCTCCGCCCATGGATTCAACGTCGATCTGGTCAGCGTGAAAGGGGACTTATCGCCTTACAAAGTCGTCGTGCTTCCCGCGTTCCATCTATCTGATCCTTCTATTAAAGAGTGGATCACCCGGTATGTCGCCGGCGGAGGAACCGCCGTCTTCACGTTCCGTTCCGGCTCTCGTACGTGGAATAACGCCATGACCGATCAAACGTTGCCGGGAGACTTCCGAGAGTTATGCGGCGTAGAGGTGGAAGAGTTCGATTCGCTGAATTATGGACGCCGAGTGGGGTTACGCGTTAACGATGGCGCGGCATTTGCTTCCGTGTGGTGCGACGTCTTGCATTCGATCGGAGCACAGACGGTGGCAACTTATTCCGATGAATATTACGATGGCGAGGCGGCGATTACGGTCAATGACGTCGGACAAGGACGCGCCTATTATATAGGCTGCGATCTCGACGAGAAGGCGTTAAGAGAATTGATGGGTTCAGTGGCCGGCTCGGCCGGCATTCAAGCTTCTCCGATATCCGGTTCGGGCGAAGGGATCGAAATCGTGAGAAAGCGGAAGGACGGTCGGGAGTTCTTCGTGGTTATGAATCATAGCATGCATGAAGCTCAAATCTCGTTGAACGGTTTATTCGCGGAACTTCTAACGGGGAGTTCGGCGAACGGCGAATTCACGATAGATGGTTTCGGCGTTGCGATATTTGAGTAAGGAAATCTGGTTCTTATTTGATGCACATGTAGAATTTTCGTTTTAGAACTTCAAATGATTAACCCCGGATATCGTCATGAATCGGGGTTTTTTTCTATTTTAAAGGAGGGAAACGATAAAAAAAGGGTTTGACAGTATTTTCATATCCGCATAACATAATAATATGAACCAAATATATACCACAGATCATTAAAGAGAACAGAGAGATCGGACGCAGAGGAGATCAGATATAGATGAAAACAGTGATTTCACGGAAAGGCAAGATTGAAATAATGGAATCGGAAGAACCCTCCATCGAAGCGAACCATGTGTTGATCGAAACGCGATATTCCGCGATTAGTTCGGGAACGGAACTGCTGCTGAAAAACTTAAACACCGAGAATGCCATTCCTCTCGGTTACAGCGCGATGGGGATCGTACGGGAAATCGGGGAGGGCGTATCGCAATTGCGGATAGGACAGCGGGTCGCCTGCTACGGTTCTCCTTACGTCAGACATGCGGAGACGTTGTCGGTGCCGAAGAACTTAGTCGTTCCGCTGCCTGATACTTGTTCTTCCGATGAAGCAGCTTTCGTCGGAATCGGCTCGATCGCCATTCATGCGTTGCGGCAGGCGGATTTGCGTTTTGGGGAATCGGTCGTCGTGGTCGGGCTCGGTATCTTGGGTCAAATTGCGGCCCAGGTCGCGGATGCGGCCGGTTACCGGGTCATCGGATTCGATCTGTTGGCTGAACGCTGCGCCAAGCTTTCGGAGACTTGTAGGGCGCAAGCTTACAGCCGGAAGGAAGATATCCGCGATGCAATCGATTCCATCTCCTCGCGGCAAGGCGCGGACGCGATCATCATCTGCGCGAACGGCGCCAATACGGGCATTATCGATCAAGCGCTCCGCTGGATTCGCGATAGAGGAACCGTCGTTATCGTCGGCGATGTCAAGATGGAATTCGATCGGGAGCTGATGTTCTCCAAAGAAGCGAGGGTACTCATTTCTCGCGCGGGCGGTCCCGGACGGTATGACGACAGCTATGAACGCATGGGAGTCGATTATCCGATCGGTTACGTACGGTGGACGGAAGGCCGCAATATGGCGGAATTTATCCGTTTGCTCGAAGAAAAACGAATTTCGGTCCAAGCGCTCATCTCTCACGAGATGAATTTATCTACTTTGGCGGAGGCTTACGAAATGCTTGGAAAATCTCCGCGAGACGTGCTCGGCGTTGTAGTCGATTACGGAAAGGAGGAGCCTCATTCAAGTTTTCCGCTTAGTTACGCGCATTCATCAAGTCTGAATTTACTTTGAAGAAGGGTGATGAGATTGATGACGTCAACGGTAGGAAGAAATGGGCTTCGCAAAGAGTTGTTGGTGTTTCTGTCTTTATTATTATGCTTAACGTATTTCCAGCCGCCGGTCGCAAATGCCGCCGAATCCACGGATTCGATCGCGGTAACCAACGCGGGATTCGAACAAGATTTGGTCTCGGGAAAAGTCCCCGGGTGGGGTTATTTCAGCGCGGGCATCCAGAGCGGAATCTCCTTGTCCAATACGATTAAATTCGCCGGAAATCGAAGCATGCAGCTATTGAAGACAACGGCCGGCGGTTTCGGGGCGGAAAGCGTAAAGCTGCCCGTCACGCCCGGCGAATCCTACGAAGCCGCGGTCAAGCTATATGTTGAAAGCGCTATCGGAAATCCGGCGCTTTGGATCCGCTGGCATAACGCGGCAGGGCAACCGTTGAACAAGCAAGCGGTTAGTACGGTCAACACTCCTCCGATAAACAAGTGGCTGGATATCCGGGTGAAGGGGACGGCACCTGCGGATGCCGCCTTCGCGACGATTTTCATCTATGCATCTTCGGGCGTCACGATGAAGGTTTATGCGGACGAGGCGCAATTCAACCGCCTGCCCGGTCAGATCATCCCGGTTAATCCCGGCTTCGAAGAGCCTCTCGTCGGCACCTCCATACCTGGATGGGGATCGTACTCCGGAACCCCGTCCGGATCCGTGTCCGTAAGCCAAGCGGAGCAGACCGGCGGAGTATCCAGCCTCATGATCAATGACGACAGCACGACGCTCCCTGCGGGGGTTATGACCTCAGCCATTAGCATCGATGAGGACGGCTTGTACGAAGCGAAAGCGAACGTGCGGTTAATCTCGGGCGGAAGCGTAGTCCTGTATATTAAATATTACGATTCTTCGAATATTGAAGTAGGGACGCCCTCCGTCCAGTTTGCCAGCCCGCTGAATGTTTGGAGCACGATGAAAGTGGAAGGAATAGCTCCTATTGGCGCGAGGACCGCGAAGATATTGCTGTACTCCGGCGCAGGGGCGAAAAGCAAAGCGTATTTCGATGACGTCACGTTTACCCGGAAACCGTACGATCCGCTTTACTTGCCGTTTGCATACGGCAAACCCCTTAATTTAGGCAAAGCGACGCTCACCGCGTTAACCGCGGGAGGAGCCATTGGAAACGGCGAGATCTATTTCGTGGCCAATGGCGCTCCGGGAACTTTTTATGCGGTCGATGCGGTAACCGGAAACATCAATTACTCGGAAGTCGTTCCCGGAACGACGGAAACTTGGGCGGTGACGGTCGGGTCGGATCATAAGGTTTATTTTGCCGCATCGAACAATCGCAGCTTTTGGAAGTACGACCCGACTGCGACCGTTAATAAGATCACCTTGGCGGGGGATAATCCTTCCGAGAATTTCGTATGGGATCTGGACGCGAGTTCAGACGGCCTTATCTATGGGTCTGCCTATCCGAACGCCGAAGTGTTCACCTACGATACGAATACCGGTTTGTTCGCCGACCTGGGCAATATGTTCGAGGGTCAGGACTACGTCAGGGGAAGCGGCGTGACCGACGACTATTTGTATGCCGGAATAGGCTCTTTCAAGCATTTGATGAGGATCGATAGAAGAACCGGAGCCAGAATCGAAATTCCGCTTCCCGGCGTTACGGGAACGGATGGTTTCGTAAGCAACGTATGGGTTTACGGCGGTCTCCTCTACGTCGCGCACGGCACGGGACTGATCGTCTTGGACGAGCAGACGTTCGATGAAAAATTCCATTTCGACTACACGCAACCTCAAGCCTTCGATGGCGTTCTTTCTCCGCCGTCCCCGTATGACTCCAATATTCTTTATTACCGCAATAAATTTTCGAACAATATATGGGCGTATAACGTCGCCACGAATTCGGTAGGACCCGTAACTTCAGAAAACACGCTTCCGGAAGCAGGGAGCAAGGCGTCGAATTGGGTCGCCTTGCCTAACGGTGATCAAGCGCTGGCTATCTTATACGACAATGGCCAATACACGCTCTTTAATCCGCAGGATCACTCTTTGCAGACTCGTCAAATCACGATGACGAGATCCGGAGTCAATATCCAAAGCATGGCGATGGGTTCGGACGCCAAGCTATACCTCGGAGGGTTCATCGACGGCCTCAGCATCTTCGACGAGGCTTCGCAATCCTATGAAATGCAAATGTCCATTCCGAATTCGCCGCATCAAGTCGAGGAGATCGGTTTTCTGAACGGTAAAACCTATTTCGGCGCCTATTCGGGAGCTCGTATTTATAGTTACGATTCAAGCCAGCCTTACCGCTTCGGAAATTCCGCGACGGATAATCCGAGACTCGTTTACACGATACCCGATGGCCAAGACCGGCCGTACGCATTCGCTTCCGGAAATAACAAGCTTTTCGTGGGAACGATACCGGTCTATGGACATCTCGGCGGCAGCTTGGCCATATTCGACGATACGAACGATGAATGGACGTCCTACCCGAACGTCGTGCAGGATCAAAGCATTATCGCGCTCGCCTATAAGGATGGCATCGTATACGGAGGAACTTCGATCGAAGGGGGACTCGGTATCAACAGCACGGCACCGGCGGCTAAATTGTTCAAATGGGACATCGCGGCAAACGCGAAGCTTGACGAGTTCTTACCGGCTATCCCCGGTCTTCCTACGCCCAAACTGCTCGGCGGCTTGATCTTCGGTCCGGATGGATTGCTGTGGGGCGCAGCCTGGGGGGAAGACGGTCAAGGCGAGACGATCTATGCGATCTATGCCATGAATCCCGTCACGAACGAGATCGCGAAGAGCAAGTTGGTATATCCGAACGGGAGTCGCGGCAGCGGATGGCGTGCTTTTTATTTGCATTGGGGGCAAGACGGCCTCCTCTATACGACCATCGCGCGCAACATCACCGTGTTCGATCCCGACACGTTGAAATACCGCAAGCTTTCGGAAACCCAGACGAATCTGATGGACCTCGGCTCGGACGGAAGCATTTATTACACATCGGGACCAACGTTGTTCAAGCTGCCTGTACCCTTAGCGACTTCCGCTATAACGATGGAAAAAACAGAGTTGGCAGTAGGGGAAAGCGAGCCTGTCCTAAGCTCGGGCGTTCTGGCTAACAATCGGGCAGCCATATTGGCAGGGCAGGGCTACGCGATTACGTACGTTAGCAGCGATCCAGCCGTACTGACCGTCCAGAATGGGCAGGTTCAAGCTATTAAGGCTGGAACGGCGAATATTTACGCGGATATCACCTTGGGAGGAAAGAAAATCCGTTCGAATACGATCGAGGTTACGGTTAGCCAAGATATTACGGCGCCCGTAACTACCGCTAACGCCTCTCCTTCGCAGCCGGACGGCCCGAACGGCTCTTATCTGAGTCCCGTTACGGTTACGTTGGAAGCAACGGATGATGCGTCGGGCGTGCAGAGCACGGAGTATAGTCTGGATAACGGGACGACGTGGCAATCCTATACTTCGCCCGTCACATTCAATAAGCAAGGGCAGATTAATCTGCTTTACAGATCAACGGATAAAGCGGGAAATGTTGAGCCTCCGCAATCGTTAAGCTTTACGCTCGCGGTCACATCCGTCAGCGTGCAACTCAAAGACAGCAACGGAAATCCGTTAAGCGGCGGAGTCGTGTCTTATTATGACGGCGGATGGAAAGACTTCGGCGTCACGGACGCGAACGGTCAGGTTAGCAGATCGCTTCCGGACAAGAGCTATGACTTCGCGATGACTTACGAGGGAACGCGTCAGCAATTCAAGCAAAATACGGGGACGGACTCGGCGGTCGTATTCCGGACGGTCAACGTAAGGGTGCAGCTTAAGGACAGCGAAGGAAATCCCTTGGATACGGGATCCGTAGCCTATTATGCGGGAGGCTGGAAGACGTTCGGAGACACGGACGGGGGCGAGATCGGCAAGGAATTATTGTCCGGATCGTACGATTTCGCCATGACTTACGAGGGGACGCGCCAGCAATTCAAGCAAAATACGGGGACAGACTCGGTGGTTGTATTCCGGACTTTCAACGTAAGGGTACAGCTGAAAGACAGCGAGGGAAATCCCTTGGACACGGGATCCGTAGCCTATTATGCGGGAGGCTGGAAGACGTTCGGTGAGACTAATGGGGGAGAGATCGGCAAGGAATTATTGTCCGGATCGTACGATTTCGCGATGACTTACGAGGGAACTCGCCAGCAATTCAAGCAAAATACGGCAACGGATCCCGTCGTGGTCTTCCGGACGGTCGGCGTTACCGTACGACTCAAGGACAGCGAGGGAAATCCGATAGACGGGGGCATAGCGAGTTATTACGCAGGGGGCTGGAAGACTTTCGGCACGACGGTCGAAGGAGCGTCCCGGAAGGAGTTGTTGCCGGGTTCTTATACCTTCTCCATGGCATACGGGGGAACGAACAGGAATTCGGTTAATAACGTCGCAACCGATCCTATTATCGAATTTCAGGCATGAGCAGAGGGGTTAAACAGGGTTGAAATGGTCAAACACGATCCAATATATTGGAAGGGATGATGAAACCATGATAGGAAGAGCAGATCTTCGAATCGGGTTGTTATCTGGCGTGTTGGCATTATTGATCACCGTTTTCCTGTTTCCTGCCGTCGCTAGCGCCGGCGATACGTTGACGAGAAAGGATGTTCCGAATTCCGAATTCGAGAGCGAACAGACATCCAGCGCGATTCCGGATTGGAATTATTGGAATCCTTCTTACGGCATGCTCACGATATCGTCCTCGAAAAAATTCGGCGGCAGCCAAAGTCTGCGGTTCGTGAAGACGGTGACGGGAACGAACAAATCGTTCGGAGCGGAAAGCGCTCTGTTGGACGTAGACCCGGGAGAAACCTACGAAGCATCGATTAAATTGAATATTGAGAGCATGGAACACGGTTCGGCGCTATGGATTCGATGGTTCGGTACGAGCGGACAGCCGTTACAGAAACAAACCGTGTATTCGATTCCGACGAATTCCCCATTAAACGTTTGGCTGGATATTAAAGTCAAAGGGACGGCGCCGCTCGATGCCGAAAAAGCGACGATTTTCTTGTATTCTACGTCGAACGTAAAATTGACGGCGAACGTAGACAATGCTCAATTCTTTAGATTAGCCGACTACAACTTTGTACTGAATCCGGGATTCGAGGAATCGACGTTGGGTACGACGCTTCCTCAGAAATGGAGTTTATTCGATGACTCGCAACCGACCAATACTCAAACCTCGATCGTCACGGATCCCGGCGGAAGTTCGAAAGTGCTCAAGATTTGGGACAACAACGATACGAACCCAGGGGGAAGCGTAGGGGTAAACAGCGATACGATCTACGTGGAGGAAGGCCTTACCTATGAAGCGAATCTGAAATCCAAATTGGTGTCCGGCAACCAAATCGCTTACATCAAATTTTACAATAATCCTGATGGCAAGAGCGAACACGAAGTCGGATCCTTTTCCACCGGGATAACTAACGCGAATAGCGCTTGGAACACTGTCACCGTGACGGGAACGGCTCCGCCTAAAGCAATCAGAGCTAGAGTACTGTTATATTCTTCGACTGGCGCCAAGAGCGAAGGGTATTTCGACGACGTCTCGTTCTATTTCAAAGGTCTGGATTCCTCCCACTCGCGCAAATCCCCCATCGATCTGGGCGAAGCGACGCTTGGCAGGCTTACGAAAGGCGGAGCGATAAAAAACAACAAGGTGTATTTCGCGACGAACGGTTCGCCAGCGACTTTCTACGTGTTCGATGCCATTACGAGGACGCTTATCGATTCGGAGCGCGTTCCCGGCACGGACGTCGTATGGGGGATAACGGTCGGCTCGGACAACAACGTGTACTTCGCCAGCACGGTAGCCAATAACCAGAAGCTGTACAAATACGACGTATCGGCTGGATCCGTCTCCTCCGTCGGCCAGTATCCGGGTTCCAATCATTTCGTCTGGGACCTGGAGGCGGTGGGAAACAAGATATACGGGGCTACTTCGGGAGCTACTTCGGGAGCTAACGGAGAAGTGTTTTCTTACGACATCGCTGCTCCTTCGAATCCGATCGTCACGATTGGTTCGATCAATTCCTGTCCGGGAACGCTTCATCCGTGTCAGGGATACGTTCGGGGGCTTGGTTCTTCGGGTAATTATCTTTTCGCCGGAACGGGTGCGGTTAAATATTTGACCAAAATGAACCAGACTAACGGCGTGACGGAAGAAATCGAGCTTCCCGGAATTACGGGACAAGACGGATTTATTTCCGATATCTTATCTCGCAACGGATTCTTGTATATCGCCCAAACGTCTTCGCTGATCGTCATGGACTCGGTATCCGAGTCGGTAGTGAGAACGATTTACGGGCCTGATAGAATCTCGACTCGGATCCCTAACGGATCAAGCGCGTTCCTGTTTTATCAGAACGTTTTCGACCGCAAGCTGTATGCCTACAACTCGGCGAATCACGTTTCGAATCCGATGCTAGTGACGACGGTAACCGAGTTCCCGGATTCAGCTGTTCGCGCAATGGAATGGATCAACGTCAACGGCCGTTACAAGCTCGCCATTTTGTTCGAGGACACGCGGTACGCGCTCTACGATCCGAAATTCGATACTCCTACCGACGACGATACCTTGGAGATTTATCAACTGAATACTGAGATAAGTGCACTTAATATCCAGAGCCTGGCCAGAGCGCCGGACGGGAAATTTTATCTTGGCGGTTTCTTGGGCGGAATGAGCGTGTTCGACGATGCGAGCGGTCAATATCTTGTGCAGGCTCCCGGACCTCATCAGATCGAAGAGATCGGGTTCTTGGGCAACACGGCGTATTTCGGCGTCTACTCGGGAGCCAAAATCTATCAGTACGCTTATGGGGGGACGCCGAATCTTATTCATACGATCGGTTCGGAGCAAGATCGCCCTTATGTCTTTACGTCCGGCGAAAACAAGCTGTTCGTGGGCACGATTCCGACTTACGGGAAGCTTGGAGGCGCCTTGAGTATTTACGATGGCGCAAATTGGTTGACTTTCCGCAACGTCGTTCAGGATCAAAGCGTCATCGCGCTCGCTTATCGCGGCCCACAACGCATTCTGTACGGAGGTACATCCGTCGAAGGAGGTTTAGATTCGACCCCGAATCCGAGTGCGTTAGCCAAAATATTCAAATGGAATGTAGCGACCAACGCCAAGATCGGCACGGAGTTTACGCTGAACATACTCGGCATGGCGGAGCCTAAGATGATCGGGCATCTGTCGATCGGGCCCGACGGAAAGCTATGGGGCTGCGCTTGGGGAGTTCTAACGGCTGGAGGATCCGACACAGGGTACGTTCTCTTCAAGATAGATCCCGACGCTCCGGATCCCGCTAATTCCGTTCTGGATAGCGTAATCGTCCACAAGAATGCCGAAAGCGGTAGTCCTTGGCGAGGATTTTACTTGTATTGGCACGACGGCTTGCTGTACACGACGATCGGCCGTTATCTAACGGTATTCGATCCTAACAATCTCGCGGACAATACCAAAATCCTGAATTCGAAAGTCACTCTGATGACGATGGACGCGAACGGCAATATTTTCTATGCGATAGAATCCAATCTTTACAAGCTTCCTAAGTAGAGCGGGGCAAAAATAAAATCGGGTAAGGGAGCCTCAACGCTCCCTTACCCGATTTTGCGGTCATGTCTATCTATAGGGCATCCTTCAGCCTTCGGAAAACCGTCTCGAAATCGTCCAGCCGCGCCCAGTAAAGCTTGAATATGCGTTTTATCGTTTCCAACTCGCGGTAGGTTACGTTCATGTCGGAGTAAAACCGAAAGGTCGGGATAATGTCCCTGTACAACAGAAAGCGGGAAGGACGCTTCAAAGGCTCGTTGCCCGTCCATTCCGCCATCGGTTTGACGCTCGGAATGCTCAGCGAATGTTGGCGAATATGAAGCTGCGTCTCGTCCGAGGATAGAAAGCGGATCAGCGTTCGGGCCGCATCCTTCTGCTTGCTTGCCTTATTGACGGCCAGACCGATAATCAGCAGTTGGGTGCTTGCTTCCCGCGAAAAGGGAAGCGGCGCGATATCGTAATCGAATTCGGCGTGGCGCAGATGGTTCAAGCTGTAATAGCTCGCGACGATCATGGAAGCCTTTTGCCGCATGAAATACATCTCGCAATCGGAGTCGTTCTCGGACATGTACGAGGTTTCGGGATTCATGCCTTCGAAGAGGCTCAAGCTCATTCGCATCGCTTCCCGGAAATTCTCGTTGTCGACGATCAGTTTGCCGTGCTTGTCCCGTTCGAAAACGACCTTATTCTGAAGCAGGAAGAGCGGCCATCGGTTGATCGACTGCAAATGAAAGAACAAGCCGATTCTTTCGTTTCTCTGCGTTAAAGCGTTCGAGGCATTCTGCACGTCGTTCCAGTTCCAGCTGCTATCCGGCTCGGGCAAGCCCGCTTCCCTGAAGTGCTCCTTGTTATAACACAAGACGATGGGCGAGAAGGTAAAGGGCTGAACGTAAAGCCTATCGCCTTCCGTAAAAGGCCGCAACAGAAAAGGATAGGTATTATCCTTAGGTTCGAGCGGTTCGAGGATGTCGCCGACGGCTCCGTTCTCCATGCACGACCCGTAATGATGAGCGTTCAAGGTGACGAGGTCGAAGACGTCGCTATCCATCGATTGTTTCAAATGGGAAGAAAAGAAGGAATCCGAGATCGGAATCATCCGGACGTCGATATGGGGATACCGAATTTGAAAGTCGTTAACCAACTGTGCTAAATTGGCCTCCAGCAGAAGCGTAGGATAATAACCGAATTTCAGCGTGACTCTTTCGTTCGCGCCCGGTCCGACGACTCTCGTGCCGATTCGAGGAACTTTTTCGATCATTTCTTGCTCTAGCAACGTTTCCAATCCTTTGCGAACCGAGTTCTTGCTAAGTCGAAACTGTTCGGTAAGCGTTAATTCCGATGGCAGGAAGTCGCCGGGCTGAAGCTTTCCGGTTATGATGTCATTACGTAAAGCCGTGATCATCTCTTCAAGCCTGTTTCGAAAGGTCGATCGTTTGGGCTTGTTCGCCATTGATCCTAGAACCCCCAAATGAATGAATGGGTGTGCGTTTTTTTTGGTATCTATCTGGATTATATTATAGGATATTTATGTGCGAAAAGTCGACAATTCTGTATTAAGACCACTATTTCTTGTTTTCGTCAGCTAGTTTTGGCCCATCAAGCCATCTACAATAAAGTCGAGAAAACGTTACAAATAGGAAGGGGCCATCTCATTGAAAAAGGTATTAGGGTTTGGATTGGCAGCTATGTTTGCGCTTTCAGCATGCTCGAACGGCAACAACGGCAACAACGGCAACAACGCATCCGAAGCATCAGGTACGGCAAGCGGATCCCCTAGTTCGACGGCAAGCGCCAAGCCGGAAAAGTTGTCGCTGAACTGGTCCGTCGCAAGCGGGTTACTGGCGAATGTTACGCTGCCTTCCGCGGACAAGGATTTCGTCAAGAAAACGATCGAAGAAAAGTTTAACGTGGATTTGAAAATCGATTATATGGTGTTCGGAGAAGAGTATCACGCCAAGCTGAACGCGGCATTGGCCGGCGGCAGCGCGCCCGATCTCTTCATCGCCGGAGGAGCGGAGTCCCAGAAGTATATCGTCGACGGTATCGCTTCGGATCTTGGCGCTTATTTCACGGAAGAGGCAATGCCGAATTATTTCAAATGGGTGAGCAAATCGGAACTGGATGCGTTCCAGCTCAAGCAGGGTGAATTCTACCGCGCGATCCTGCCTTTCCAACGCAACTCTTACGCCTCCTGGTATATCCGTCAGGACTGGCTCGATAAGCTTGGACTGGCCGCGCCGAAAAATTACGACGAACTGACCAACGTCATGACTCAATTTACGAAGGGCGATCCGGATGGCAACGGCAAACCGGATACTTACGGATTTACGGCTTCAGGAAACGGGCTAAGCTTGCCGTTCGACTTCCCGCAATGGCTGAATAACGGCTTCGTCGCGGACTTCATGATCCAAGGCAATACTTATGTAGACAACCGTACAGATCTTAAGGTAGAAGGCGTCCTTGACCAAGTGGTGCAATGGATCGATGCCGGCGTCGTAGACCCGGACTGGTTCTTGAACAAGTCTCCGGCCAACTTCGACAAAGCCGCTCAAGGAAAAGCAGGCATGATCTTCACGCCGTTCGACAAAACGGTCGCGTTGGAAAGCGTTCCTACAAGCGTGCAAAGCCGTGCGAAAGCGTTGGATCCGAAGGCGAACTGGCAACCTATTTATCCTCTGGATAAACCGGTGATGTGGAAATACAACGTTCCCGAAAGCACGATTCTCGTCAGCAAAACAACGGCCGACGATAGTCCGGATAAAGTAAAACGTTCATTGGAAATTGTCAACTGGCTTACGAGCGAGGAAGGGTTCCTATTGACTCACTACGGGCAAGAAGGCACTCATTACGCGAAAGCCGGCAACGTCATTACTTTGAACGTCGAAGCTTTCGAAGCGGATATCGCCAAATCGGGCAACTGGTTAAACGTGTACTCCGTATTTACGCCGGATGAGCCGAACGTGCTCAGTCTTGAACTGATCGATTCCCGTATTTCCGACCACGATCGCGCCATTCTGAAGACGGTAGAAAGCTTCCCGAAACACAATGCCTTGCCGCCGGTCAGCTTGGTTCCGCCGGAAGGCATCAACATCGGCGATTTCCGCAAGGAAATGAGCAAATTCCATATTAAAGCCATTCTTCAGGACAAGAGCGGCAAGAACTGGCCGCAATATCGCGAAGAGCTCATGACGAAGTTCAAAGGAAGAGAAATCTTCACCGAGTACACAAGACTGCTGAATATCGCTTTGAAGGATAAGCCGTTAAACGAATTTAAGTAACCGGGAAAAGGCGTCGAGGGAACCCTGGATCATTCATGGGTTCCTTCTGACTTCCACCGCGGATACAGCATAGGAGGATATGGCGATGGCGGAACCCGTAGCTGCAAGCAAAGAGAACGTTAGCGTGCCACGCCCGATCAGGCCGCATACGCTGCGCAGCATATACCGCAACAGATGGTTCTATCTGATGATGGTCCCCGGACTTGTCTATTACGCATTGTTTCATTACGCGCCGATGGCGGGAACGCTGATCGCTTTCCAGGACTATAACCTCATGAAAGGAATTTGGGGAAGCCCTTGGATTGGCGCGGATAATTTCAAGCTTATTTTCGATAATCCCGAATTCTATCAGCTCATGAGAAACACGCTATTAATCAGCGTTTATAAAATAATTGCTAGTTTACTTCCGGAGATCATCCTTGCTCTATTGCTTAACGAAATAAGGGTTCGCTGGTTCAAAAGCTTGGTTCAAACGATTACTTACGGCCCCTATTTTCTATCATGGGTTATCGTATACGGCTTGGTGTTTTCGTTTCTCGCGCCGGGTTCCGGATTGATCAGTACGTTCGTACGCGATTCGGGTTGGGGACAAATCGATTTAATGACGAGCGAAAATTTCTTCCGGCCGCTATTGGTGATGACGGAAATATGGAAAAATACCGGATTCGGAGCGATCATCTACATGGCGGCGCTGGCATCCGTTAACCAAGAACTTTACGAAGCCGCCGTCGTGGATGGCGCAGGACGTTGGCGTCAGCTCTGGCACGTGACGTTGCCGGGCATCCGCGATGTATTCGTGCTCATGTTGATATTGAAAATCGGCGGAATCCTGGATGCGGGATTCGATCAAGTATTCATTTTCCTGAATGCCCGAGTCTACGAAGTCGGGGACATCGTGGACACCTGGGTGTACCGTTACGGTTTCGAGCGTCTGGAGTTCGGCGTCGCCGCCGCGATGGGCGTGTTCAAATCCGTCGTCGGTCTCGTCTTGGTCATCGGCGCGAATAAGCTGGCCAAGAAAGTCGGAGGCAACGGCATCTGGTAAGCGAAAGGGAAATAAAGGAGGAGGATTCAAATGTCTTTCGCGCTCCATAAAAAAAAGGGGGACAAGGTCGCGGATTCGATCATTTACTCGGTCCTGACGATTTTCGGCCTCGTTACGTTATTTCCGCTGTATTACGTTTTTATCGTCTCCGTAACGCCATACATCGAAGTGATGAAGAACGGCGGCTTCGTCATCTGGCCCGAGCATTTCACTTTGCAAGCCTATAAAGAAATATTCGGTAGTCCGCGTATTCCGCAAGCGTTAAAAATTACCGTGTTCATCACGGTCGTCGGCACGGCTCTTAATCTGATCGTAACGACGCTTCTGGCTTATCCGTTATCCAAGAAATTTATACCCGGCCGGAACTTTATCCTGATGGCGCTCGTGTTCACGATGATGTTCAGCGGAGGGATCATTCCTCTTTATATCATGGTTCGGAGTCTGGGGCTGTACGATTCGGTATGGGCGCTCGTCGTTCCGGGAATGGTATCCACCTTTAATCTATTGATCATCAAAACGTATTTCGAGAATCTCCCGGCCGAAGTGGAGGAAGCCGCCCGGGTGGACGGTTGCGGAGAATTCTCGACGCTTCTTCGTATCGTCCTTCCTTTGTCGGCCCCCATTATGGCCACGATCGGTTTGTTCTACGGCGTCACCCACTGGAATGAATATTTCAAAGGCATCTTCTATATTTCCGATAAAACATTGATGCCGATGCAAGTCGTCCTGCGAAGCATGATTCAATCGCCGAACGTCAGCACCGAGTTGTCGGTGAATTCGCTGGTCTTGGACGCGCTCCCTCCGGAGACGATCAAGATGGCCGTCGTCGTCGTCGCGACGTTGCCTTTATTGGTTATTTATCCGTTCCTTCAGAAATATTTCGTTAAAGGGGCGTTGCTGGGCTCGGTCAAGGGGTAAGGGAGGAGCCAACCCCGCCGCGCTCATGCTACAATATACGTTATGATAGCCAAGAGGACGCAGAGGATAGGGGCGAGCTAGAATGAGCGGTCGTTTACGAGGAACACGTTTCACTTCCAGCGTCAGCGCCAAGCTGTTCATTCTGACCTTCCTGTCCGTTGTCGTTCTTTTCCTTATTATCGGCTTCTTCGGGTACCGGAGATTGTTCGAGCCGCTTAAGCAGAACAACGAGAAAGCCTTGCAAGGCTCCGTCGTTCAGATCGAGAATTATATCAAAACGTTGATGAACTCCTTGGAGAGCCAATTGATCTTTCTCTCCAATCCGGTTCTCTACGACAAAATGGAAGAATCCGACTTCACGAAGCTGATCGACAATATCATGACTTATCATCGCGACCAGATTCACAGCATTTATTTGATCGACCGGGATGAGGTGCGAAACAGCTCCCCGTACGGTTATCGATTTTTCATTACGGCCGACCGGATCAAGGAAATTCGGAACAACACGGACAAGTCGGGCGTTCACTGGACGCCTCCCCATGCGGTTAGCGAGCGCTTCGTGATCACGGTTTCCAAGCAAATCGACAAAAACCGATTCATCGCGCTCGACTTGGACTTGAACGCGTTGACGGGGCCGCAGATTATCCAAGGCGAACAGCGGAGGATCTATTTGTTTACCGGCGATGGCCAATACTTGTCCTCGAATACGTATCTTGCCTACCCGGAGACGTATAAGAACCATCTGGAGATGAAAGACGCGCTGCAGAAGTTAACCCGGACAAGCGGAACTTCTTTCAATAGCATCCGCACCTCTTACGGAGACTACACCGTGCTTAGCAGCAAGCAGAATCGTTGGGACTGGGTCGTATTCTCCGTGATCGAGGAGTCGCAAGCGTTTCCGTTAATGGATTCGCTGAAGCGTCAATTGGTTTTGGTGCTTCTGATCGCGATCGTTCTTGCGGCTATCGTCTCCGTATGGATCACGAATTATATCCGCAAGCCGGTGATCGTCATTACGCGGCAATTCAAGGCGGCGGCGCGCGGCGAGCTTGATTCCCGGATCAAGCTGAAGCGCAATGACGAGTTTACGCATATCGCCGACGGGTTCAATCGCATGATGGGCAATATCCAATCGTTATTCGATGACTTGCGGGTAGCGGAAGAGAAGAAGCGGCATCACGAGCTGAAGGTTCTGCAATCGCAAATCCATCCCCATTTTCTCAACAATACGTTAAATGCGATCTATTGCTTGGGAGAAACCGGGCAAACCGAGAAAATGTGCGAGATGATCCGTTCCCTTATGGGCTTATTGCAGTATTCGACGGATAAGGTCGGAGATATCGTGACGGTAGAGGACGAACTGCAACAGTTGGAAGACTACGTTCAAATCATGAATCTCAGGTACGGCGACGTGTTCGAGATGGATATCGCCGTTCCGGAAATCTATTACGGCACTCCGATTCCGAAGCTGACTCTGATCACGTTGGCGGAGAACAGCATTTTTTACGGGTTAACCAAAAAAGGAACGAATCACATCATCGTTACCGCGGGAGATAGAGCCGACGGGATCTGGTTGGAAGTGTCCGACACGGGGCCGGGGATCGATCCGAGTAAACTGGCCTCGATGACGGAAGAAACGAGTGCCCCGAATCCTTATAAGGGGTTAAACAATCTGGGGTTGCGCAACGTCCAAGACCGGATTCGCCTGACCTTCGGATATCCGTACGGCCTTCATTTCAAGAACGAGCCGGATGAAGGATTAACGGTGGAGGTTCATCTTCCGGCAAGAGAGACGCGAGCGATCTGATATCTCATCGGAGGAGAGACGCGCCATGCTGAAATTGCTGATGGTAGATGACGAGAAGTGGGTTCGCGAGCGATTCTCCGATAGAATTCCTTGGTCGGACGCGGGGTTTACCTTCATGGGCGCGGCTTCCGGCGCCGACGAAGCGATCGGTATGATCGAGCGCGAGATGCCCCATTTGCTATTGACGGATATTACGATGCCGAACATGAACGGATTGGAATTGGCCGCGTACGTGCGTAAGCGGTGGCCTAGAATTCGGATTGTCATCCTGACCGCATACGGCGAGTTCGAATTCGCGCGCCAAGCGATCGAGCTTGGCGTGGACCATTATTTGATCAAGCTGGCGCAGACCCCCGAGATCATTCTCGACATTTGCCGCAAGGTAGCCGCGGACATCGAGCGGGAGATGGATGTGGATCACAAGCTGAAGATGCGGCTCAAGCTTGAAAAGGAGAATGAATGGACAAAAAAACAACAGTGGACGAAACGGCTTCTGAATGAAGAAGGAAGCGATAACGTCCTTGCGGTTCCGACGGAATGGTTCGGACATATGGAACGCGCCGGCTCATGGGCAAATCTGACGTTGGGCTGGTCGATGTCGGGAGGCTCCTCTGAAGCCATGCCTTCGGAAGAGGAATTCGTACAGCTCCAAATTCGAATAGGCGAAACGTTGGAGAAACGATTGGACGGTCATGCGATCAGCGTAGGGTGCCAATTCGTACTCATGCCTCTGCCTCTTAACCGAATGGGGTTGCTGGTTGCTTCCAATCGCCCGTTGAGCGCCTTGCATATGAACCAGTTAGCGACGATCGCGCTGGAAGTATTGAAAGCTTTCGCTATCTCGAGAAGCTTTATATATGGAAGTCCGGTGCGGGAATCGGGTAAGGAGCCGGTAACGGCCAAGCGGATCGCCGATCGCTTACGCGAAGGCCTTGAAGGATTGGCCGGTTATTTCTACAAACCGGAATCGGCGATCGTCGGCAAGAACGCGACTCCCTATCGGAGATTGGATACGGAACAAGCCCGCGAGAGAGTCGCGGCTATGGTCAAAGCGCTGCAGCGCGAGAATAGCGAAGCGTTCGAGGAAAGCGCATCCGTTATGACCCGGCTTTACGATCCTTTGATTCTTCCTTCGGATCTGCTGCGCCTGACGAAGCAAATGTTCAATCCCGACTTCGTCCATCTACCGTCTTCGGTTATCGCGCGATTAAGCGCCGTGAATCTGATCGAAACCTGGGCGGATTATATCGAATGGTGGACGGAAACGATTAATGCCATTAAAGACATGTGGAGCAGCCGAGCGAATCAGAATCCCCACGTGCGCAAAGAGATTCAAATCATTCTGCGCCATATTCGAGAGCACTACAAGGAAGACGTACAGGTAGCGGAACTGGCCAAACTCGTTCAAATGCACCCCTCGTACGCAGGTCAAATGTTCAAGCAGGAGGTCGGAGAGAATTTCTCCGATTACTTGAACCGGGTGCGCATGGAAAAAGCGAGCGAGCTGTTGGAACGGACGACGATGAAAATTTACGAAGTATCCGGTGCCGTCGGCATATCCGACTATCGTTATTTTTGTAAATTGTTCAAAAGCCAAACTGGCTTTACGCCTACGCAATACAAAAACAAACAACCGTAAACGCCGCAGGCCGTCAGGATGAGAGATCCTGGCGGCCTTTCTAAATTTAAATTTATTGAATGAGTGGACATTTTGTTGAAATGGATGCCTATTTTCCGACCTTGCACGGATTTTATAATGGATGGTGACCCTATATGTAAGCGCTTTATCTTTCGTCGATATTCAAATTTGAATAGGAAGGGGAATGAATTAATGATGAGTAGAGTAAAAGGTTTGCGGGTTCTATCGATTTTCATGTCTTTTGTAATGATGCTTTCGGGAATTATGGTATCGCCTAGCAGAACAAACGCGGATCCGCTGCCGGTTCTTCCTAACAGCGGCTTCGAAGAAGTAGCGAACGGGAAACCTCTCAATTGGTCCGTGATCAGCGGGACAGTGACGTCTTCCACGGCGGTGGTACGCGGCGGAACTTATAGCGTAGTTATATCGGATTCGAGCACTACGGCATCGGCCGGACTGCGCAGCGTGAAAATGCCGGTTACGCCGGGCAAGGAATATGAGGCTTCGGTGTATTCTTTCAATGCGAGCGGCAGCTCGGCCTTTTATCTCGAGTTTTGGGACGCGAATAATACGCTTCTACCTTCGCCGAACGTTAGCAATAATACGACAAATCAGTGGAAGCGGCTTGCGATGACCCAAACTGCCCCGGCAGGTGCCGTTAACGCAAGCTTGAGGTTATATTCGGGACTTGGCAACGTCGGAACTTTATATTTTGACGATGCGGAATTCCAAGAGCTCGCGGTGGATCCGAACGCGCTGCTAAGGAACGGGGATATGGAGACCACGATCGATGGAACGCCTCGTTACTGGGACTCTATTTTCGGCGGTGACATTACGTCTTCCCAGGAAAGAAAGCGGTCAGGACAATTCAGCGCGAAATTAAACGATCCGAGCGCGACGGCAGGCATCGGACTTCGAAGTCTGCGAATGAAGGTTACGCCTGGAGTGAAGTATGACGCGGACGTATTCGTTTATGTCGAATCGGGCACATTCAACCTCTTTCTCGAGTTTTGGGATGCCGCCAACAACTCTTTGCCGATCGTGAATACAGGCAGTACGATCAGAAACGAATGGAGTCAAATTCGTTCGTCCGGCATTGCGCCCCCTACGGCGGCTTACGCCACGGTAAGATTGTATTCGGGAGGCGGCAACCAGGGTATCGCTTATTTCGACGATGCCAGATTCGCCGAAACCCCGCCGGAGCCCAATCGGGATTTGAACAACGGTACATTCGAGCTGCTGGAGGGCGGCAAACCCAGGGATTGGCGCGGGGTGGACGGCGAGGTCGCCGTATCGGAAACGCAAGCCTACGACGGAGTCCGCAGCATCCTGATTACGAACGCCGAAAGCATGTCAGCCGGACTTCGCAGCCATCTGCTTCCGGTTTCGCCGGGCGTCGAATACACGTCCAAGGTTTATGCTTTGACGAGCGCCGGGGCCGCCGAGTTGAAGATGGAATTCTGGAATGCGGATAAGGTCTTTCTTTCATCGGTTTCCCAAGCGGGTTCTACCAGCCAGGTATGGGAGGCGATCGCTCTCGCCGCCGAAATCCCCGACCAAACCGCCTATATCACCCTGCGGCTAGGCACTTTGCAACCGGCCGGGGGTACCGTATACTTCGATGCCGCCACTTTCAAAAGCTCGGGCAATCCCAGCAAAACGCGAACGACGCTGTACACCCCGGAGAAAGTGGCAACCGCTAGAATGAACGTCCAGGAAGAGCAGTGGGCTAAGAACCTCAAAGACACGGCGGTATCCAAAGCGGATCATTTCTTAAGCAAAGGATTGGACTTCCTGTGGAATTCGGTTCCGAATCAGTCGCTCCCCCGGAGTTATGCGGTCAATCAAGCGTTAGGGAGCCCCGTTTCCACCGCGGAACAGCTCCGGCCATTCGGAAATTACCCTTATATCATGGATCCGATCAACGACCCTTGGAAAATCAAGGATCCCGTAACCATGACCAGGTTTCCGTCGAACGACTTCGAATCTTTCTACCGCAGCGGCCTGGACGAACACGGAATGTTCAAGCCGGAGCTCGCGGATCGAAGCAAATTAATAAATGAGCTTTACCCCGATCAGGCAGTTGCCTGGGGAGTCGACGATGGCACCGGTTGGGTGAACGGCGATAACAAACGCTTTACGATGATGGCATATTATGTCCACTTTATGTGGTATGGGGATAATTCCCTCATTCAGCGTGCCCTGAACGCGTTCCGCGATGCCTACTTGTATACGGGGGATATCCGATACGCCCGTGCAGGAACGGTATTGCTCGATCGGGTGGCGGATGTTTATCCTGACATGGATATCAGTAAATATAACGTGAATACGTATCTCAATGCATCGGGGAAATCCTTCGGCAACGGCAAAGTGTTAGGCGGCATATGGGAGACCGATTTGGTGAAATCGTTTATCAGCGCCTACGATGCTTTCTTCCCGGCCATGGACGACCCTGAAATCGTGCAATTTCTCGAAGCGAAGTCGACGCAGTACCGCATGACGAACGGGAAGAACTCCGGAGCCGACATTCGGCGCAATATCGAAGACGGGATTATCGAGCAGATCTATCCGGGTGTGAAGAAGACGCAAATCCTGGGCAACGACGGGATGCACCAAAGTTCTCTGGCGATGGCGGCCGTCGTATACGACACATTGCCCGAAACGAAGGAATGGCTGGATTTCATTTTTCAGACGGGCTCCGTCCTATCCAATCCGGCTCGGTTAACTGGCGGGAATATTCTGAATTCCATCGTTTCGAGTGTCGACCGGGATGGAAACGGAGATGAAAGCTCGGCCTTCTACAACTCCTTGTGGCTGCAAGCTCATCGGATGACGGCCGATATTCTGGATGGGTACGATCTATATCCGGAAGCGGATCTGTACAAAAACGTGAAGTTCCGCAAAATGTTTTCCGCTTTGAGCCCGCTCATCCAGATCGAAAATTATACGGCGAATATCGGAGATACGGGCTCTGCCGGGAAACCGTTTATCATCGATAAATTAACGGACGCGGTAAAAGCGTACGAAAAATTCGGCGATCCGTATTATGCGCAGTTTGCTTACTTTCTGAATAATAACACGTCCGACGGCATTCATTCCGACGTGTTTGCCCCTAACCCTGACGCGATCGCCGATCAAATTGACGAAGTGATAAGGACGAAGGGTCCCTTGCGATGGGAAAGCGTGAATCAGACCGGGTACGGTTATACCGCGCTTCGCGACGGCAGCAATCCGAAAGCGGATTATGGCGAGAGACTTAGCTTCACGGGCATGAATGTGTCCGAACAAAGCGTGCAGACGAAATATAATGAGGCAACGGGTTCCATTCAGCTTATGGCATCCCAAGACGGAGAGTCGGCAACGTTCGAGTTTCACGTTCCGGCTGCCGACGACTACGAGCTGGAGTTGCTGCCCTTGAAATCAGCTTCTTCCGGCATATACCGAATTTCCGTTGACGGTCAACCCGTGAAAGACATGGATTTCTACGGAGCGGACTTGAAACGATACGAAAGCATAACACGGATGAACCTAACGCAAGGAAACCATACCATTACCTTCGAGGGTATCGGCAAAAGCTCTTTGTCCAGCGGATTTGCCATGGAAGTACGCGTGCTGAACCCGTTGAATGCGGAAGCACGCGCCCTGCGGGACGCGCAGACAGGCGCGAAGAACACACTGCGAGATACGTGGATGTTCTACGGACGCAACTTGCACCATGGTCACCGGGATACTTTGAATATCGGTTTGCATGCTTTCGGTCTCGATTTGTCGCCGGAGTTAGGCTATCCGGAATTCGCGGACAACAATGACAAGCACCGGGCCCATTGGGTCAACAATACGGTCAGTCACAACACGGTGGTCGTGGATAAGCAGAAACAGAAGCAGAACGAATGGGCAGCCGAGATCAAGCATTTTGACGATTCGGAAATGGTGAAGCTCATCGATGTGGAATCGACCAAGGTTTATCAACAGACTTCGTTGTATAAGCGTACGACGGCGATGATCAAGGCGGATGAGGAAAACTCCTACTCCGTGGACCTGTTCCGGGTAAAGGGCGGCAACGATCATTATTTCAGCTTCCACGGTGCGGAAGGAACGGTCACCACGGAAGGATTGAACCTGATCCCGCAAGAAACGGGGACCTATACGAGACCCGACGTGGAATGGGGAGTTACGCCCCCTGATGATGACCAAAGAATCGCGTTATACGAGGGCAGCGGATTCCATTATTTGAAGAATGTAGAGACGGATGCGTCCCCCATGGATTCGTTCAGCGTCGACTGGCAGGTGAAGGATACATGGAATGTCCTGGGGCAAGGAGTCGGATCGGCAACGGATATTCACCTGAAGTTGACGATGTTAGGCGGCGTGAACGACGTTGCGCTGGCCGACGGCATCCCGCCGCGTAATAGGCCGGGCAACCCTGCATCGCTTCGGTATCTGATCGCGCAAAATACGGGCTCTGCGCTGGATAGCTTATTCACTTCGATCATACAGCCGTATAAAGGGGAAGAGTTCATCAGCGCCATTACCCCTTTGACCGTTCGCGAGAACGGGCAGAACGTGACAAGCAACGACGTTCGGGCGGTAAGCGTGAAATTGAAAAACGGCAGAACGGATTATATATTCAGCGCTTTGGATACCGGTAAAATCTATACGGCACAACTGCCCGATTCCGCGGATTCCTTGGAATTCAAAGGTTCCTTCGGCCTATATTCGGTGCAAGAGGATGGCAGCGTAAGCACCTATCTGCACGACGGTTCTTATATCGGCAAAGCAGATGAGTTCCGGCTGGTTCGGAATGGGGCCGTGACGGGAACCGTTGCGGACTTTACGAAAAGCTTGTCGCCGCAAAACGAAATTACCGTCGATGTATCGGAAGGCTTTTCCGAGAACCCCGCGGATTTGATCGGGAAGAGCATCCTGATCCAAAACGACGGAATCCGTTATGCGGCTTACCGCATCAAGGGCGTAACCGTGTTGGACGGCGGCCGCTTGAAGCTTGATATCGGGGACATTACGCTTGTGAGATCCTTTAAGGATTCGAACGATTTCAGCAAGGGCTATATTTACGATATAGCAGAAGGCGCAGCTTTCCGCATACCGCTGACTTACGTGACGCAGCCATTAGGAGATGCCTCTTTTTCAGCGGATATCGCGGCACCGACCAACACCGACGTCATCGTAACGATCAGTTATCCGAGCGAGGCGGCGGTTAAAGAATACAAAGCGGGTGCCAGCGGCGAATGGACGGCATATACCGCCCCCGTTGCCATTTCGGTGAATGAATCGGTGTATGCAAGAAGCATGGACGCGGAAGGCCAAGTATCGAAGGTGACGAGTTTTGTCGTAAGCAATATAGATAAGACTTCGCCGACGACAACGGACGATGGCCCGGCAAGCGCGGCCAATCAAGACGTCACGGTAAACTTGAGCGCAGGCGATAGCGAATCGGGGGTTGCGGCAACCTATTACACGGTAGACGGCGGCGCCGTTCAAACCGGCACATCCGTCGTTCTTACGGATGAGGGCGTGCATTCGCTAGTCTATTGGAGCGTCGACCTAGCTGGCAACATAGAAGAGCAACATACGAAGACCGTTATCGTCGACAAAACGGCGCCATCCCTAACCGTGCAGTTGGATCCAACGTCGATATGGCCTCCGAATCATCAGATGGTGACGATCCATGCGACATTGGGTTCAAGCGATGCAACATCGGGCGTTGCTTCCGTGGTTTTAACATCCATAACGAGCAATGAACCGGACAGCGGCAACGGCGACATCGATGCCGCAATCGGAACGGAAGCCGATTCCTTTCAGCTGCGCGCGGAAAGATCGGGCAGCGGACCAGGACGGATTTATACCGTTACCTACACGTCAACGGATCGGGCAGGCAATCATTCGGTCGTATCCGAAACCGTCACCGTGCCTCATGCCGAGTCCGGAAATTAGCATCTTCATCTTATAGGCGTCACCGATCATGCAGGAGGATGGCAGATACGCGCTATCCTCCTGCTGACTAAATGCTAGCGTTTCCTGATACGTTCGTGAAGTCATTTTCATTAACCTTAAGAGGAGCGATGATGATGAAAAGATTAACGTTTAAGAAATTGCGGTTTGGCATGATGGCTGTTTTGCTTAGTTGTTTCATGATGGCGCCCGTTATCCGGCAGGACGAGGTTCAAGCGGCCGGCATTCCCCTAAGCGTACCCGGCACGGCCAATTTAACGTTTGAAGCTGCAGTTACAGATCCCGCAGTAGTTCCAGGTTGGAGTACTTACTCCTTTTATGGCGTAGATACTGCATCTGTATCCACGGAGCAGGTTTATGCCGGTTCCAAGAGTATGAAGTTCGTGGATTCGAGCTCTAGTGCTTCGTTAGCGCGAATTAGCCAAAGATTCGCCATTACGCCTGAATCGACGTATACAGTTTCCGCGTTTGCCTATCTCGAGGATTTAGTAGCTACAAACAGCGGCGTTATTCAGATGTGGCTCATCCTTTACAAACCTTCCAGCCCTTCCGGCCCCGATATCATTCAGAAAACCGAGATTACGGAGACTGCTGCCAATGTTGGCAAATGGATAAATATGTCTGCAACAAGATATGCGCCGGCTGGATATACGGAAGCGGCGATTTTGTTTTATAGTCCGCTTAGTAACAAAACCACTGCCTATATCGATGAGGTCTCCATCGGAAGAACCTTGCCGAATGCCGGATTCGAGGAAGAACTGGGCACGAGTTGGACGGTCTCCGGCGCGGAAGTTTCAACGGAACTGGAAGGTAAAAGGACCCTTAAGCTTATGGACGCCAGCACGTCGAACATCAGTTCCGCGGAGAGCTCGCCGTTGCCGATTACTGGGAATACGAGAGTGGGGGCATTGGCCCGGGTATACTATGACTATGCTACCCCTATCCGTATGAAGCTTAAATTCATAACCTCGGGCGGAACAGTGACCGGAACAGAACCCGTCAAATATAGCGGTGCTACGGATGAGTGGGGCTCGATTTCGATTTCGGCGAATGCACCTGCCAATGCTGCATTCGTCTCCGTGTATCTGGAGACAGTCACATCAGATTATTCTACCTCTTATATTGACGATGTAACTTTATCTCTTCCTATCGAATACGATCTGGGTGTGCCCATTACGAACGATTTCATCGAAACGGCCGTATTCGGCAGGGCGCAATGCCCGGTCACGGAACAGTGCGATCTTCTGTATGCAGGGGTAAGCGGTTATCCTTCCAAATTGGTCGTTTACGATGCCCATTCCGGCGAATTATTGGAATCGAGGGAACTTGCGAATACGGAAGCCGTATGGGATATGACGGTTGCTTCCGATAACTCCGTCTATATAGGTACCGCCAATAAAAAAAGGTTGTTCCGATACATTCCCGGCAGCTATAGCGGAGGTAATTTTACTAACGGGACATTAAACGAGATCACCTTGGAGACCGGCATGGAAATCATTTGGGCCGTGGCCGCGGGGAGCAACGGTTCCATTTACGGCGGGACGTCCAACAGCGGCAAAGCTTTCCGGTATGACGCGAATGGAACGAAAACGAACTTGAACGGCGATGCGCCGATTGTCGCAGACCAAATCGTAAGGTCGATTGCCTATGCCTCCGATTCCGAAATTTATATGGGCGTTGGAGGATCGGCAGGACAAGTGATTCGGTTTAATCCGACATCTTCGGGACCGCATCCCAATATACTGCCAAATTCCGCTACGACGAGATACGTTATGGGATTGGATTATGTTCAATACGGCGGTTTGAAAAGAGTGTTCGCCAAACTCGGGAGCGGCTCCACCGTCGTATTGGATCCGGCGGAATTGAATCTGAACCTTCCCCCGATTGCCACTTTAACCGGCATCGATTCCGAAGGGATCTCGAAGCCATATCCGGGAGGCGACAATGTATATTATACAAAAGGAAATCATTTGTACCGATATGATCTCGAGGCCAATGCCGAAGCACCGGTAGGAGATGTAGGGGGAAGCGCGCGCGGATTCGCCTACTTGAAGGATGGCAGTGACACTTACCTGTATGCCGCGCTTTCTTCCGGAAGAATATTAAAATTTAACTCCCCAAGCATTGATATCGATACGTCTTTTGTCCTTCTCAAAGCGCCGTCCAAAATTCGTTCGCTTGCGAATGGTTCGGCGAATAAAATTTACGCAGGCGGATTCATGGGAGGAATGGGAGTCTACGATGCGAATACAGGATTAAAAGATCTCCATGCGTTCGACGATCAAGCGGAGAATATAACAGTCATGGGACAGGATCTTTACCTTGGCATCTATCCAGGCGCTCTTATTAAAAAATACTACACCGCCGATAGCTGGAATCCCCCAACGAATCCTGCAACTAAATACCAGGATTTAACCGCTCTCGATCAGGATCGTCCCTTCGGCATGCTGGCCGTACCCGGGCTTAACAAATTATATGTAGGCACCGTACCAAAGTCAGAAGAAAACGGAGGCGTCTTTTCCGCTTATCGTTTGTCGGATAATTCGGTCGTGCACCATACAAACATCGTTCCCGATCAAAGCGTCATCTCTCTTGCCTACTATCCGGATAACAACAAAGTATTCGGAGGCACTTCCATTCATGGCGGCATCGGCTCGACGCCCCCCAGCGCGGATGCGCGAGTATTCGTGGCGAATGCCGCAACGGATGCGAAAATAACGGATTTTGTCCCCGTAATCGGAAGAAAAGTCATATCCGATCTTATGGTCGTGGGAGATACGATATGGGGCCTGGCCGAAGGAGGAGGAGCGACGCCCGCCAAAGGCGATTTATTCACCATAAACCCAATAAACCATACAGTGACGGCAGTTTACGCGGATAAATTTGATTCCTTGGCCGGAGTGTCCTGGCAGGGTGGGAAGATGGCCGTCGGCAATGACGGGAATGTTTATGTGTCCATCGGCGGTAAACTGTACGCGGTTAATATCGAAACCAAAGCAGCAACGGTAGTGGCGGCGGGGGGAGTGACCCTGCTAACCCAGGATCAGGATGGGGATCTTTATTACGTTAAAAACGATACCAAGCTTTTCAAGTATGATAAATAACGATCGCTTCTAAACTTACGGGCTGACAGGATGAAATTTTCCTGGAGGCCCTTTCTGTATATTGACCACTATTTCTTGTAATCGTCAGCTAGTTTTGCCAGTGCAACGAAACTATAATTCAACAATAAGCATCTAGACTTTTGACACTCCACACGGCTAAAGCCGTGGGATTCTTAGCTAGTTGTTGCGTCCGCAGTCCGTTTCCGGTTTGGACAACTGCTAAGTTCGGGGCTGCGCCATCAGCCCATCCTAAGACAGTGCGTATAGCATCTCAGGCTGACAGACTGTTACCATCTGCCACAGGTTGTCTCATGATATTGATTGCGCCAACCCGGTCACGGTGTGCGTGAAATCCGCATGGACACCTATATGTCCGGTCAATTGCTTTGTTTCGTTTCTCGCATACGGGGCAAGTTTGCGAAGTGTAGGCAGGATTTACTTCTACAACCCGAATACCTGCTAATGCAGCTTTGTATGCGATCAACATTTGCAATTGATAGAACGACCAGTTGTGCAGGTTTTTGGCGTTTTTACGACTTGTTCTTGTCGTCTGGCGAATGTTCTTTAGTTTCTCGAGCTTGATGACCGATACTTGATCATCTATCGCCATGTTCACGATCTGCCGGCTGATTTTATGGTTTTGGTCTTTCATGTAGCGGTGTTCCTTGTTTTGTTGCTTGCGGATGGCTGACAGCTTCTTAAGTTTCCCCATCTTCCTTCGACGCGAACTATACTTACGACGGATGTACTTAGTTTGTCTGCCATTACCGACAAACTTGGTTTTGCCTGTGGATGTGACAACGACTGCCGGCACTTTCAATCCGAGATCAATACCCATTGTTGCCTCGCCGGTCGTTTGTCCGGTTTGTATTTCGACGGATATTTGAACGTACCATTTGCCCGATTTCTCGACGACCTTGAGCAGTCCGAGTTTTCCGCTTGCCAGAATATTCTTCTCTCGTTCCGTGATACGGGATGCGACCCTGAGTCGCTGTACTTTCCCATCCATCATCACTGGAAATGCGACTGCGTTGCCGTCAATCGAATAATTTTGATTGTTCACGTAGTAGGCTCTGCGCCTTAGTATCGGACGTTTGCCTTGCTTATTCGCCTTCTTATGTATGCTTCTTGCATCGCGAATGATTTGATTCCGTACCGCTGAAGGCAGGTTCGTTTCAATGTCTTTTGATGTTAGATTGGCGAATGTTCCTGCTCGTTCTGCTTGCAGAGTGAGTCGGTTCACGGCTTCGATATAGGCTCTCCCATGTTCGCGCAACAATGCGGGAAGGCTAGGAAATAGGCGAATCTTAACGGTTACGGTTTGCATCTGTTCACCTCCTTCACGAACATTATACCAAACAAATGTTTGCGTTAAAAGGCTTGTGTCACAATGAACTTCGATGACCGTTGAACTAAACAGGAACAGCAGCGATGTAGGACAATTAGGGTGTCTAAAGACAGCTTTTGTCCTAAGCCGATTCATCCCATGCCTGAAGACAAGGGCTTTCTCGGCTTGATTCTATAATTTAAGGGGAGTATGGAATGAAAACATTAGATGAATCGGGTATCTCCCATCTGCTTGAAAAAGAAGTTTACCGCAGAAAATTAAGCTTTAATCAGGATTGGAGATTTTTCCGAGGGGATTTGCAAGGTTCGGAAGTGGCGGATTGGGATGACTCTGCCTGGGAGGTCGTTCACCTTCCGCATACCGTGAGGGTAGAACCGGCGAATTGTAGCGGAGGCCGCAACTATCTGGGCATCGCCTGGTATCGGAGACATTTCTATGTGGATAAGGCCTATAGCGGTCGGAAAATATTCGTAGAATTCGAAGGCGCCAAGCATACCGCGGACGTATGGATTGACGGAAAACATCTGACGACGCATATCGGCGGTTATTTGCCTTTTACTTTAGATATTACGGACTACGTTGCCGCCGATGGGGAAACGGATCATGTGATCTCGGTGAAAGTAGACAACTCCGACATGCCGGATGTTCCGCCGGGCAAACCTCAAGGAGAATTGGACTTTTGTTATTTCGGAGGACTTTATCGTAACGTATGGCTGCATACGACGGATAAATTGCATATTACGGATGCCATTTACGCGAATCGACAAGCGGGCGGGGGATTATTCTTCACCTACTCCGAGGTAAGTACGTTTCAAGCTCAAGTCACGATCCAAACGCATATTTTGAACGAGTACGGTATGCCTAAAGCTTGCTCGGTCACCCATTATATCGTAGATTCCGATGAAGAAGTCGTTGGTATGGATTCTACTAGTTTGCGCACCATTGATCCTCATAAGGACCATACTTTCATTCAGACGGTTACGGTATCGGAGCCTAAGCTCTGGCATCCGGATCATCCCAATCTGTATACCGTGTATACCGTCGTTAATGATGGCGCGGTAACGGTTGACGCCTATCAAACGAGAATAGGCATTCGGCACATCCGATTCGACGAAGAGGGCTTCCATATCAATGGGTCTTCGATGAAATTAATCGGCGCAAACCGGCATCAGGAATACGTATACGTAGGAGACGCGTTATCCGATTCGATGCATAGAAGAGATGCCATCAAGCTCAAAGAAGGCGGATTTTCGATCATTCGAACGGGACATTATCCTCAATCCGCGGCTTTCATGGATGCCTGCGACGAATTAGGCTTGATGTGTATCGTGCCAACGCCCGGATGGCAATGGTTCAGGGATAACGATACGTTTACCGAAAGATCCTATCAAGACGTACGAGAGATGGTTCGATATCATAGAAACCGCCCCAGCGTCGTGCTCTGGGAGCCCATCTTGAACGAAACCGATTATAGCGAACAATATGCAAGAACGACTTACGAGATTACGCATGCCGAATATCCGGGCGATCAATGTTATGCCGCTTGCGATCACTATAAGATAGCGGCATCCGCGTATGATGTCGTTTACGGTCAAGCCGTTCGCGAGCATCAGGGAGCTTTTATCAGGGAATGGGGAGACCATTGGCTGGAACAAGCAGGTCCAAGGCAAACCCATCTTCGCTGCTCAAGGGGAACCAAAGACTTCTATCCGGGTGGCGAGTCGGGCATGCTGCAATCTTCTAAAGAACGCGCCGAAATTTTGAACGGTATTCTCGCTACGAAGGGACTTAGCGGGGGAGCACTGTGGACGGGCATCGATACGAACAGGGGCTACTATGATCATATCGCAGCCTGCGGCGCATTGGATATCTATCGTCTGCCTAAATATAGCTACTATTTATTGCAAAGCCAAAGCGTTAACGTTCCAATGGTATTCATTGCTAGTCATTGGACATCGTCCTCATCACGGGATATTACGATATATAGCAACTGTCAGGTCATCAAGCTTTATCTGAACGGAAGGCTCCTCGGCGTTAAGGAACCCGACTCCGTCTATGAAAGCATGCCTCATGCGCCTTTCCTATTCGAAAGGGTATCATGGGAACCGGGGAAATTAGTGGCGGAGGGCATTATAGAAGGGGTTGTCGTGGCAAGGCATTCCGTTCGGACGCCGGGGACTCCGGAATATCTCACTTTGTCCGTGGATGATTGCGGCGTTGATCTTCAAGCGGATGGCTCCGATTTAATTATGGTTCACGCCTATGTAAGAGATGCCAACGGAACCGTTATTCCGGATGCTTACAATCGAATCGCCTTCCGTTTGACCGGACCTGCTGAAATTGTCGGCGATGGAGACGACAGAGTGGGGTCAAACCCGATTGATGCGGAAGCGGGAGCGATCGGCGTCCTCATTCGCGCAACGAAGGAGCCCGGAACGATCATCCTGCACGCGGAGTCGGATGGTTTGAAATCGGTGACCGTAGAGATGATATCGAAGATCAGCTCTACGAAATATGTACCGGGAAAATCGCAAATACCGCCAGTGGGGAAACCGGAATACGATGCGGATCTCACAGCCTTTTTCTCGCCGCCGCCATCTAGGAACTGGGTGCATTGGAGCGATATCGCGATCAATAAACCGGCGACTGCCAGCTCGGAGCTTCCGGGATGCAACGCCAATCAAGCAACTAGCGACATCGTCGCCGATCGTTGGAGCGAACGCTGGAGCGCCGGCAATAACGAGCTGCCTCAATGGTGGAAGGTCGATCTTGAAGGGTTCTACGAACTGGATGGCAGTAAAATCTTTTGGGAAAGCGATAATACCGTGTATGACTATCGAGTTGAAGTTTCCGCCGACGATATCTCTTGGAAAACGGTAGCTTCCCGAAAACAAACGGGCCAGGATGAGGGCGTCGATGAATTTCATGAAACGGGAATCAGGTATGTACGCATCGTCGTGAATCCCGTATCCAAAGGGATGCCCAGCTTCTATGTAGTGAAAGTATTCGGGAAAGAAATGGAATAGGGAGGCGGGGCGGAATATGACCGGGAAAAAGCTTCGAATAGGCATAGTAGGCCTCGACACCTCCCATGCTTCGGCATTTACCCAATTGCTGCACGATAAGAACCACGCGTACCATGTGCCCGGCGGGGAAGTAGCGGTTGCTTTTCCGGGCGGTTCGGCCGATTTCGAGATGAGTTATTCGCGAATAGTCGGGTTTACGGAGCAAATACGCAATCAGTACGGCGTTACGATCGTCGATTCGCCGGAAGCGGTAGCGGAGAAGTGCGATGCCGTTCTTCTATTGTCGGTTGACGGACGGGTCCATCTCGAGCAGTTTCGTCGCATCGCCGCTTATCGTAAGCCTGTTTTTATCGATAAGCCCATGGCCGTATGTTCCGCCGATGCGAGGGCAATCGCGGAATTGGCACGGTTGCATGGCGTACCGCTGATGAGCTGTTCCGCTCTTCGTTATGCGGAAGGATTGACGGAGGCCTTGCAGGAATCTGAATCCGGCAAGGTCATCGGTATGGATTGTTACGGCCCTATGGCTCTTCAACCAACGCAGCCGGGTTTATTCTGGTATGGGGTTCATACCGTTGAAATGCTATATCGAACGCTGGGTAAAGGCTGCAAGAGGGTTTCGGCGGTTACGAATGAGGAACATGATTTCGTTATCGGCGAATGGGAGAATGGAATGATCGGAACGATTCGCGGCAATCGAAGAGGCAACTCTCAATTCGGCGTGCTGCTGCATAGGGAAAACCATACGCGGTTTATCGATGTCTATAACCATCCGAAATCGTATTATGCCAGCTTGCTGGAGAAAATCATGAGTCTGTTTACGACGGGAAAATCGGATATCGATGTGGAAGAGACGTTTCAGATGATTCGGTTCATGGAAGCGGCGAATGAAAGCCGCGTATCCGGTCTAGCAGTAAATTTGTAACTTATGGCTGGATAAAAGGAGAACTAAGATACATGCCGATGCTGGATATGCCGTTAGAACAGTTAAAGCAGTATGCGGGGCGTAATCCGAAGCCCGCGGATTTCGATAAATACTGGAGTCGCGCGCTTGACGAAATGAAATCCGTCGACGCGAACGTACAACTGGTCGAGAGTGACTTTCAGGTGCCGTTTTCGGACTGTTTCGATTTATACTTTACAGGCGTACGCGGCGCAAGAATTCATGCGAAATACGTGCGGCCGAAACATATCGCTTTACCTCACCCGGCAATCCTCCAGTTTCATGGTTATACCGGACATGCGGGAGATTGGAACGATAAGCTGATCTACGCTTCTCTCGGGTTTTCAGTAATTGCGATGGATTGTCGCGGGCAGGGCGGATCGTCGGAAGACACGGGCGGGATAAAAGGAACGACGCACCACGGGCACATTATTCGCGGGCTGAACGATACGCCGGACAATCTGCTATTCAGGCATATTTTCCTGGATGCGGCGCAGCTGGCGGGAATCGTCATGGAAATGCCTGAAGTGGATGAGAATCGCGTCGGGGTTACGGGACCCTCTCAAGGCGGTGGGATTACGTTAGCATGCGCGGCGCTAGAGCCGCGGATAAAGAGAGTTGCGCCTATTTATCCTTTCTTATGCGACTACCAACGCGTATGGGAAATGGATCAAGCGAAGGATGCTTATCAGGAGCTTAGAACGTTTTTCCGTTATTTCGATCCGCAACATACGCGGGAAGAAGAAATTTTCACGAGGCTGGGTTATATCGATAATCAGTTTTTAGCATCGCGAATCCAGGGAGAGGTCCTGATGGGCGTAGGCTTAATGGACAGCATTTGTCCGCCTTCGACTCAGTTCGCCGCGTATAACAAGATAACCGCGAACAAGAAATTGGAAATTTACCCCGACTATGGACATGAGGGAATGCCCGGCTTGCACGATAAAATCGTTCAATTCATGCTGAAGCTTTAAGGTGGGGGAGTTATCTTCGAATTGGAGAAGGGTGAAACGAGCATGCCGAATGAGGAATTAAGAGTCGCGGTGCTTGGCGCGGGAGCGATTGCCAATCAACATTTTGACGCGATCCGGGCTACGGAGGGATTTGCCGCTTGCGCGGTTGCCGACATCGATTCGGGCAAATCGGGTGAGATCGCCCGACTCTATGGAATAAAGGCCTATCGTGATTACCGGGAATTGATCGAACAAGAAAGACCGGACGTGGCGGTCATCGCTTTGCCTCACTTTTTGCATAGAGAGACAGCCGTATTCGCTGCCGAGCATGGATGTCATTTGATGCTGGAGAAACCTATGGCGTTGTCCGTATCGGAATGCGACGAGATCATCGAAGCCGGACGCAAAGCCGATATTCGCATCTTGGTCGGACATACCCAGCATTACATCGCTGAAAATATACTCGCCAAAAGCATCATCGAAAGCGGGGAATTAGGAAAGCTCGTCATGATTCAGGATGCCAGACATACGAACTATTTCCATGAATCGCGCCCGCAGTGGTTTCTTGATAAAGAAAAATCAGGCGGCGGTATTCTGGCTAATCTGGGTACGCATTCCATCGATAAAATTCAGTGGCTGACCGATCGTACCGTTCGTAAATTAACTGCATCCGCCAGTTATTACGGTAGCAGGGGAAACGTAGAAGGCAGCGGCATGATTTATTTGGAGCTGGATGACGGAGTTCCCGCTACGATCGTTCAGTCCGGATATCTGGGCGCGCCTCGCAATGAAACAGAGCTTATTTTTACGGGGGGCATGCTGAAGCTAGTAACCGGCGAAAGTCTATGGATCAGCCGAGGCGGAAATTATGAGAAGCTGGGTGCTACGGAATCGGCAAATCCATTCGAATTGCAATATTCCGACTTGCTCACGGCCATAAGAAACCATAGCGAAACTAGCTGCACTCCGGAATATGCCCGTAACGTCATTGCCGTCCTAGAAGCGGTATATCGTTCCGCGGAAACGGGTTCCGAGCAAATTCTGCGAAGGAGAAGTTAGCGATCGGACATATAATAAAACCAAGGCAGCCTCATCGGTTCAAGAGGCGGTCTTGGTTTTTATTAATGGGCAAGGCCACTCATCATACCGTGGCTTTACTTGCCGCTTCGTGCTCTGATAGACGTTTCAGTAATTCCTGTAACGCCGTCATCCGGCGACCGCGACGCTGCCCTTCCGCAAGGGAATTTTGCATAGATTCTACGTCCTGAGTACGAACCTTCCCACCATGATGGAAACGGTTGAATGCCTGATAATCTAGCGGCAGCATGTCCCGTTCCATTTTAATGTGTACTTTTGCCATCATGCTCGGCCTCAAGAACAAAGCCATCAACCTACCCAACAAACCATGTTGCGGGAGTGCCGATATTTCGCCTTGGGCACGGATGGCAAGCCGCCAAAGTTCCTTGTTCGCCACAACCTTCGAGAAGTCAGGCCAGCCCATTATGTCGCACGCTGCGTATGCAGGAAAGGCAATGCAGGAGAAAATGTTAAACAACGCCGGGCTTATTTGACCACAGCGCGAGACCTCACTGCGGTTGTAAATCTTGGCGAATTGATTTGCTGCAGCTTTGTTATTGGTTTCGACTTGGAAACCGACCCTGTTCGCTGTGTGCTTGTAACAGACAACGGCCATTGCTACCTGTGCAGGATCCGTTGGTGCATGTACAGGCAAGTTGGCGTTTCCTTGGTGACTTAGCATGCCGGAGAGAACTCCTCGCAGCAAGCGATCTTCCGCAATCTGCATGACCTTGAGATAATGCTCGCGAAGGCCAATCCCGGCACCGCACATAATGACGGTAGCTTTAGAAGCGCGTACCGTGCCGCCGAGCTTACGCAACAAGGCTATGCCTTCTGTCGTTAGGCTAGCATTTCCGTCAAGCGTAATGATGATAAACTGGAATGATTTATCCGCCAGTTCAGCGACATTCTCGATGACGCTGAAACCGGCAAAGTTTTTCAGCGTAGCATCGTCATAACAATAAAGCTGTTGAGGAGATTGGAATGCGGCTTTTCGTCCTTCTCGCACGAGGAAGGTAATGTCGGCACCGGACAAACTGAGATGGTATCCGACAGAGAGTCCTACTGCCCCCGCTCCTACAATTAGGATATTGGGTTTGTTCATGCCTTAACGACCTGGCCGTTGAAGCCATCTGCCGGTAAGGTTGCCAAAGTAACGATTTTATCGACTACCGTTGCAGGATCGCCCGTTCCATGAGGATTCTGTTCGGTCTTCAAGTTGCCTGGGTCGAACAGATTCACGAGGATGCCATTTTTGGCTTCTTCCACGGCCACCGTTCTCATTAATGCCTCCAAGCCCGCTTTCGCAGCGGAATAAGCCCCGAATCTTTCGTAAGCAAAATTGGCCAATCCCGAAGTAATCGAAACGATGCGACCAAATTGTTGTTCTCTCATAATAGGGAGGATGGCATTCGTGACCACGAATGCACTATATAAGTTGAGACGAAGGATCGAATCCCATATCGGATAGGTCATGTCATGAATCAAGCTGTATGCGCCGGTTCCACCGGCATTGTTAATTAACACGTCGACCCGTCCCGAATGGGCGAGAACTTGTTCCCGCAGACGCCCAACCTCATCTGGATTCGTTACATCGGTAGGAATGACAATGGAACGACCATTGGATTGCTCTATAATCCGAGCTACTTCATCAAGTTTCTCTCTACGTCGTCCGACTAAGACGACTTCAGCTCCTGCCGTTGCCAATTGGATGGCCGTCGCTCTGCCCAGACCGGTACCTGCACCGGTAACGATGGCGACACGATTTTTAAGTAAACTCATCTTTAACACTCCGTTTCGATTATTTCCATAATATAAACACCTGTTGATTAAATGCCACAGTGAAAGTATAATCTCATATGATCCTGAACCACAATAATCAATAAACGATTGAATGTTATCAATTCAACAAATCGACTTGAGTTTGTTCAAATGGATGGGGAAAGAGGGGAGCTTATGGTCGGAATAAAGAACAATAGAAGAACCAAGTATACGACAGAATTCATCAAGAGGAGTTTCCTTGCACTGTTGGAAACGAGAAAATTGCCTCAAATAACGGTTACCGATATATGCAAACTAGCAGACATTAACCGCGGCACCTTCTATCTGCACTTCAAAGATCCTTATGAATTATTTGAAGTGATTCAGCAGGAATTTAATCAAGAAATATTGGAGACGCTGCAAAAGGATCAAAGTCCGTGCACGGCAGATGGATCGTTAATCAAGCTTTTGAACATTATCCAAGAGAAGAAATCGATCTATCGAATCATGATTTCGGAGAGAGGAGAAATGAACTTCTTATCAGAAGTCTTGCTTGAGGTTTATCAAGATTATCTGCAAAGAATGGGAGACGAACCAATCAAGAAGAACCCGTCTGCAATGGACTATTCTTTTACTTATATGGTTCACGGCTCTATGGGAATTATTAACCAATGGCTGGAATCGAATGGGGAGGAAAGCGCGCTTGTTATTGCGGAAATCATCTCTTCTTTAACTCATAACACTATGAACGTAAACAGGGCATAGCAACGGACGATCTCTTGAAAACCTTCCGGAAGGAAGGTTTAATTTGGTTTGGAGATTTCATTATTTTTTTGAAATCGTTTTCATCCATTTATGGATAATGAAAATGTACATAGCCTACTGACTCCGTCGGTACGCTTTGGGAGACATGCGATAGATCTTGGTAAATTGCCGAGTGAAATAGTTGCTGTCGTTAAATCCGCTTTCAAACGAAATTTTCGTAATGGGAAGATTGGTCTTCTTCAATAAGGCGCATGCGTGTTCCAAGCGCAGTCTCTGAAGATAGGAGAAGGGGGTCGTTTGGTAATAGGATTGGAATATCCGGTTCAAATGCCTCACCGAGATTCCCGATTTCGCTGCGACCCCCTCAAGCGTCAGTGGCTCCAAATAATGGTCTTCAATATAGGAAATCGCATTCGCCAAGTGCATCAGATTGCTCTGCAACCCTTGCTCTTGTTTTTCGTACTGCCTGGACAAATAGACGACGAGTTCCATAAACCGCGAGCTCAGCATCGTCTGATATCCCTGCAGCTTGCTTTCATATTCTTCGATCATGGAGGAGATTAGGGACGAAACAAACTCAAGATTGGAAATCGGCAAGCTCAGTTTGCTTTCGTAGTGCTGTATATTGCGGAAAAACGGTTCCAAAATGAAAAGCGCCTGAAATCCTTTGGAGGTCCTTAGGTCGGGGCCGGCGGCTCTCAGCATTTCAGGCTTGTACATGATGTTGCAAATTTTAAAATCATGGGGGTCTTTGTACGCATGGGCGGTCGCGCCGTCGATGACGAATACGTTCCCTTTCTTGATGAAGGATGCCTCCGTGTTGACGACATGCGTGGCGTTACCGTTCAACACGATGACGAGTTCGGAGAAGTCCGAATGATTGTGCAAGTCCATGTCTTCGTCGTGCCCGCCATACTGAATGAAGAACGGGAATTGTTCGTCGGTCGTAAACCAGTTCAAATGTACGGTTAACAAACGGACGCACCCACTTCTCAAGATTCTCGTTGGACTGATGACTATATCATGCTATTTCATGACGAGAAAATCAAGGTTTGAAGACGATTTCATGCCTTACAATGCTAGAAGACAACATTGTGCAGAAAGAAGGGAGCGATGCGGATTTGTCTGTCATAACGTCGCGGCGAAGCGGTTCTTCAAAGGCCAACAGAGGAATCTGGCACAGCCTGGTTCAACAGAAATACTTGTATCTCATGTCGATCCCGTTCGTCATCTGGGTTTTCGTATTCAGTTATTTACCGCTATGGGGTTGGACGATGGCCTTCCAGAAGTTTCGGGTGGGCAAATCGTTCTTCGACCAGCAATGGGTCGGTTTCGAACATTTTCGGATGTTATTCCAAGACGACCAATTTTTGAACGCGCTTAAGAATACGCTGGCGATGAGTTCCATGGGTTTGATCGCGGGATTTACGTTTCCGATCCTGTTCGCCGTTCTCTTGAATGAATTGCGCCTGTCGTTCCTGAAGCGATTCGTGCAAACGGTTTCGTATCTGCCTCATTTCGTTTCTTGGGTCGTCGTGACGGGGATCGTCACGAAAATGCTCGCTACGGATAACGGCATCGTCAACCAGATTCTGATGAGATTGGGCATTATCGATGAACCCGTGCAATTCATGGCCCAAGCCGATCTGTTCTGGTATGTCGTCACCGGCGCGGACATCTGGAAGGAAATGGGGTGGAACGCGATCATTTATCTCGCGGCGATCGCCGGGATCGGTCCCGAGCTGTACGAAGCGGCCAAGGTTGACGGCGCCAGCCGGATTAGGCAAATCTGGCATATCACGCTGCCGGGGATTCGCTCCACGATCATCATACTGCTCATCATGTCCATCGGTCACTTGATCAGCATCGGCTTCGAGAAGCAATTCCTCCTCGGCAACAACCTGGTCAAAGAAAAATCGGAGGTACTCGATCTGTACGCGTTGAATTACGGGCTGGGCCTGGGGCGCTATTCCTTCGGCACCGCGATTAACATCTTCAACTCCGTCGTCAGCTTGATCCTGCTCTTCACGGCCAACGGCATTTTCAAAAAATATGCTAAAGAGAGCATTATGTAGGGGGACCGAATGAAAAACAAAATAAAAACGGGAGCTCCTCTACAGGACCGGATATTCGATGTTTTCGTCTATGTCGTCATTCTGCTTATTACGGTTTGCACGCTTTACCCGTTCTTGAACGTGCTGGCGATATCGCTGAACGAATCGACCGACTCGGTAAAGGGAGGCATCACGATCTTCCCCCGCCGATTCACGTTCGAGAACTTTTCGCTCATCTTCTCGTTCGACGGACTGTTGACCGGGTTGAAAATATCCGTGCTGCGGACGGTGGTCGGAACGATACTGGGGCTTATTAGCGCGTCCATGCTGGCGTATACGCTCAGTCGGATCGATTTTAAGGGACGAAAGTTCGTTTCGGTATTCCTGGCGCTAACGATGTATGTATCCGGGGGCCTCATTCCCGTCTACATTCTGATGAGAGATCTCAATCTGATCGGCACCTTTGCGGTATACGTGCTTCCCGGCCTTGTAAGCGCCTTCAACGTTTTCGTCATCCGCTCGTTCATCGATGGACTTCCTTATGAGATGCAGGAATCGGCCAAGATCGACGGAGCGAACGACTTTACGATATACTGGCGCGTCATTCTTCCGCTTACGAAGCCGGCGCTAGCCACGATCGGGCTGTTCCTTGCGGTCGGCCAGTGGAATTCCTGGTTCGACACCTATTTGTACAACGGCTCGAAGGAGCATTTGACGACGCTGCAATTCGAGTTGATGAAGGTGCTGCAGAGCACGCAGATCGGCAGCGGCGGTAATCCGAACGGTCGCGACATCAATCAGGTCATGAATCGAATCTCGCCCGAATCCGTCAAGATGGCGATCACCATCATCGTGACGGTGCCGATTTTGCTTGTTTATCCGTTTCTTCAACGCTATTTCGTCATAGGGATGACGCTTGGAGCGGTCAAGAGCTAGATCGTCTTGAGGAACCGGTATGTGCAGGGCAACCTGTTTATACAATATGAAATCAATAGGGGGAAGTAAGATGGTAACAAGAAAGCGGAAATTTGCGGCTGTATTCTTGGCATTGGTTCTCTCCATCGGTTTGCTGGCGGGATGCAGCGGGAACGGCGACGAGAATAACGGGAATGCGAGCGGAAGCCCTGCAACGGGCAGCGAGAGCGCTAGCCCGAGCGAGAGCGCGAGTGGGAGCGTAGAACCAACGCAAGCGATCGATACGTCTCCGATCTCCTTCTCTTTCTTTAGCGTAGGTTCGAACTGGAATAACATGCAAGATGATATCGGCAAAGAGATGACCATACGGACCGGCGTTACGCTGGATGCCGAAGTTTCTTTAGGGAACCCGGGGGAGAAAATAGGGCTGATTGCGGCCAGCGGCGAATACCCGGACCTCATCAGCCCAACGGGAGAACTGAACAAATTGGTTGATGCGGGAGCGATGATCGACCTTACCGATCTGATCGATAAGCATGCTCCGAATATCAAGAAGCTGTTCGGCGATCAAATCAAGCGTCTTCGCTACAGCAACGACGATAAGTCGATTTACGTCATTCCGACTTTCTCCGGCATGGACCACGTCACCTTCGTCGCGGGCGGCGGATTCGAAATTCAGCACCGCGCGGCGAAGGAAGCGGGCTACCCGCCGATCAAGTCTCTGCAAGACTATGAGAACGTAATCAAAGCCTACATCGAGAAGCATCCGACCGACGAGAACGGGAATAAGAACATCGGCCTCAGCCTTAACGCGGACGATTGGAGAATGTTCATCTCCGTCACGAACCCGGCCGCGGAGACGACCGGCAAATCGGGCGACGGCGAATACTATATCGATCCGCAGACGTCTGAGGCGACCTACCATTTCCGAACCGAAGGGGAAAAAGAATATTTCAAGTGGTTAAACCATATGAACGACATCGGATTGCTCGACAAAGACAGCTTCGTTCAAAAGTACGACCAGTATTTGGCGAAGATCGCCACGGGACGGGTAGTCGGTCTGATCGATGCGGATTGGGACTATCAAGATGGCGAGAGAGCGCTTAAGACGGATGGGAAAATCGACCAAACCTATGGGCATTACTCCGTCATGTTGTCGGATAAGTACAAGGACAATCGACACCAATCGACGGGTTTTATGGCCGGCTGGGGCATAGGCATTACGAAGGATTGCAAAGATCCGATACGCGCTATCCAATTCCTGGACTTTCTGGCTTCCGAGGAAGGTCAGGTCCTGATCAACTGGGGCGTCGAAGGCAAGCAGTACGTCGTGCAGGACGGCAAACGCGTCGTTCCGCCGGAAGTCCAGGACCGCATCACCAACGATAATGCGGCGTACACCAAGGAATCCGGCCTCGGTCTTTACGTAAACCTCGGCGCTCATTACGGCGACGGCGTCAAGGACTCCACCGGCAATTATTTCACGAAGAACTTCCCGGAACAAATCTTAGCGGGCTACACGGATGCGGACAAAGAAACGCTGAAAGCGTACGGCGCGACGACCTGGATGGACTTGTTCCCGAATCAGGACGAATTCCCGATTAAACCATGGGGTGCGGCATGGAACATCGCCATTCCGAGCGACGACGAAGCTAACATTCTCGCCAACAAGATGAAGGACATTACGTGGAAGCGGATTCCGGAAGCGATCATGGCCAAACCGGAGGACTTCGATAAGATCTGGGAGAAGTACCAGCAAGAGCTGATCGATGCCGGCGTCGAGAAAATGGAGAAGGGCTTTACGAAATACGTCCAGGATAAAGTCAAACTTTGGAACGAGTAGGAGAACTGCAGCATGCAATATAACAATCCGGTCATTCCCGGCTTCCATCCCGATCCGAGCATCTGCAGAGTCGAGGAGGACTACTATCTTGTCACAAGCACTTTCGAATATTTTCCGGGAGTGCCCGTATTCCATAGCAAGGATCTCGTGAATTGGCATCAGATCGGTCATTGCCTGACCACGGAACAACAGCTGCCGCTTGCGGGCGCGGGAAGCTCCGGGGGGATCTACGCGCCGACGATCAGACATCATGACGGTTGGTACTATATGACGACAACGAACGTGAGCGGGATCGGCAACTTTTACGTCCGAAGCCAGCATCCCGCCGGTCCGTGGTCGGAATCGATACCCGTCTCTCAGAGCGGTATCGATCCTTCTCTCCTGTTCGACGACGACGGCCGCGTATATTTTCAAACTGCCAGTTCAGGAGATCAGGGCGACGGCGTCTATCAATGCGAGATCGACATCGCGACCGGCGCCAAGCTGACGGAGAGTCGGCTGATCTGGAAGGGAACGGGCGGCGCGCATCCGGAGGCTCCGCATCTCTACAAGATCAACGGCCTTTACTATTTGATCATCGCCGAAGGCGGGACCGAATACGGCCACATGGTGTCGGCCGCGAGAAGTGCCGATCCTTATGGCCCCTTCGAATCATGCCCTAATAATCCAGTCCTATCGAACCGAAGCATGAAAAGCAGCATTCATGCAACTGGTCACGCGGATCTCGTACAGGCGCAAGACGGTAGCTGGTGGGCGGTTTGCTTGGGGATCAGGCCCGTATCCTACCCGATGCGTCATCATCTGGGCAGGGAGGTATTCCTTGCGCCCGTGACTTGGACGGACGACGGTTGGCCGATCTTAGGTAACGGGGCGCGCGTCGCGCCCGTCATGGATGCGCCGAAGCTGGCGGAAGTCCGGTGGCCGACCAAGCCGATCCGGGATGATTTCGATGATTCCCGTTTAGGATTGGACTGGATTTTCTTGCGGAATCCGACGCAAGATTCGTGGTCGCTCCAAGAACGTCCAGGGAATCTTGTGCTACGCGGAAACGGTTCGTCCTTGGATGAAGTCGGTGCCCCCGCATTCGTTGGCCGCCGTTTATGCCATTTCACCTGCGACATAACGGCATGCATGGAATTCGAGCCGACGGTCGAAGGAGAAGAAGCCGGACTGACGGTTAGGATGAACGAAAGGTATCACTACGATCTTGCCGTAAAGCTCATCAATGGAAGAAGGGCAGTCGTATTCCGGCGTACCGTAGGGTCGATGAGAACGGAACAACGCTTTGATTGCGGAGAGGGGCCATATGTTCTCAAGGTGGAAGCTCGACCCGAAACCTTTACCTTCTTCGTTCAACAAGGCCAATCGGATGCCATGGAGGCAGGCTCGGGCGAAACCCATCTGCTCTCTACGGAAGTGGCAGGCGGCTTCACTGGAGTCATCGTTGCGATGTATGCTTCAAGCCCGACGGGAACAGGTACGCAGGCGCGATTCGATTGGTTCGATTATCAACCGCTTGATGGATGATGACCAACAAGAAAATCGATATAATGAATAAAGAGGGACGGCGAAAGCCGTTCCTCTTTATCATTGAATGATGATTCAGCTTACTTAATTCACATGAACGACCACATCTACATTCACTTCTTGATCTCTCGGCCAGAACTTGAACGATAAGACGGTGTCATCATCCATCTTATTTAATAGATTTTTTGAAATATACACATAACTGCCGTCCGACCTGAAATCATCGTTATAATCCAAGCCGCCGTGAAGGCCATCGAACGCATTGTCCGGCATCCAGTTGGTCCATTCGTTTTTCACCGGCATCGGGAGCGGTTTACCCGTTTGGTAGTCGATCGTGTTCATTTCCAAGGCCGTAACGGTTGCCAGGGTAGTGCCATTAAAAGTCGTTGGAATCTTCAAATCCTCCGTTGCGGCTCCTTTGTCGATCGTGACTTCCGTAATGGCCAATTCAGGCGTTTTGTATTTAATCAAGTCCAGCAATTGGTCCGCGCCGTTCGTAAATTTGAATCTCAGCTGATCTCCAACGTCCAAGTGTTGGATGTAAGACGAGACGTATTCCTTTTTCAGAGTTAACGTAGATCCTGACAACACATAATCGGCGCCCTCGCTTAATTCAACTCCTCCATTATAAACGCCTTCCAACTGGTTGCCGTTTAGTTCAAGCTGAAGCACTTGGTCCGTGATTTCCGTACCATCTTTAATGTAAAGCGCGGCTTTGTCAACGAAGGAATTGGAAATCCCCTTGCTTGCATAAAGAATCGTATCTTTGAGAATCGGGTATATCCACGTTTCATTCTCGCGGTCGAATAGGTCAAAACCGATATCCCACAACATGGTTGCCATGCCGTATTTGTGCGCGGCCCGTACAAAGGAGTCGGTATAAATCCACTTGGAGTGGTTCTCTACTGTGCCCAGGGCCAATGTGCCATATTCGCCTATAATTACGGGAAGACCGATATTCCGTGAAAAAGCATCAAGTTGTCCGAACAGTTGATCGAAATAATTGCGGTTATTCCAATTGGTGATTCCGTACCACTTGGATACGAAGCCCCATGGATCATAATTATGGACAGTCATGATAAGATTTTTATCCGCTGGGTCAGGATTTTTGAACCCGTTGATCGTTCTTTCGATATTCGTATTTAATCCCGGCAAAATAACCAGACGTTCTTTGTTGTGACCGCCCGTCGAACGGATGACTTTCAAAATATTTTTGTTCATCAAATTGTACTGCTCTGCATCTTCGCTTGTACTGCCCTGCGGCTCGTTTAACGTTTCGAACATCAGCCTTTCGCTTCTGTTATTAAAGCGATCGGCAATTTGTTTCCACAACACCTGCAGCTTGCGATGTTTCTCTTCCAGGTTGGACGGATCGGACAGATTAGCCCATTCCCAGGAATCGTGGTGGACGTTAAGGACAACGTAGAATTCCCTCTCAAGCGCCATATCGACGACGTCCGATACGCGATCCATCCAGACAGGATCGACTAAATAATCCGGGGCCGGACCGATATGGTGCGTCCAGGTGACCGGAATCCTGACGCTTTGAAATCCACCGGCTTTGATATGATCGAATGTTCTGGCGGTCACGGGCTTATTCCAAGATCCCTCGGTTGGAATGGCGTCCAATGTGTTTCCTAAATTCCAACCGGCTCCCATTTGGATTACCGCTTCGAAAGGGTCAATACGGTGAAACTGGTGTTTTTCCTTACCGTTAGCCGCAAGTGCTCCATTAACAAGAACAGATTCCGCCAAAACCAAGATCAGACCCATTAGAAACATCCTTGAAAGCCTTTTCATAATCTCTCAACCTCCTAACAGAATGATGATTCCAAGATAAATTATAAGGGAGGGAATCATTATCGAACCTTGAATATAAAGTCGCGAACTAGCAGGAAATGGACGAATGAAGAGCATTGTGGACTTTATACAAACGATGAAGGAGCTGCCGCGGGTTGACGCTTACGCCGTTGCACTTGGTAAATTATTTTTGAAACCTTTTCGTTCGTCGTGTGTCATTATGATAGGAAGAAGGTGAGAGCCAATTGGAACAGATGGATCAACTAAATCAATGGGTCCGGGATTACAATGACCGGCTGCGTTATGTCGCTTACACGTATATGCGCGATCACAATAGGGCAGAGGATATTGTGCAGGAAGCAATGGTGCAAGCGTTTCTCTCGATTCGGCAGCTAAGAGAGCCTGAGCGTCCGTACCCGTGGCTGGTGCGCATCGTTATCAACCTGTGTCTGAATACGAACCGCAAATATCGGAGAGAGCAACCGACCGACCTTCTGCCTGAGCAGAGGGGTAGGAGCACGGAAGATATTTACCTGCAGCAGAGCAGGGACAAGGAAGTTTATGCGGCCATCATAGGTTTGGACGAGAAATTTCGAACGCCGATCATCTTGTATTATTTTGAGGATTTGTCGGTCAGGGAGATCGCATACGCCCTCCAGTTAAGTGAAGGCGCGGTCAAGACACGGCTGGCAAGAGGGAGAGAGCAGTTGAAATCAGAGTTTACCAGAGGGGAGTCGAATGATCTTGGAAACACGTATTCGTCAAGCAAAGCCAACCTATATATACGCTGATCCGGAGCGCACGGCAGAGGCGGTTATGGCAAGACTGAGGGAGTTGCACTCGAGCGGTCGCGTACAACCGGTCAGACGCCGCGTGCGTAGAGCAGGCTTGATCACCGCGTCTGCCGTTGTGGCGGGATTATGCATCCTCGGTTCCGGGTTCGTCAATCCGGCAATGGCCAATGCACTGAACAATTTGCCGCTGGTTGGCAGTCTGTTCGAGCAGGCAGGCGATACGGGGCTGAAGACCGCGGCCGAGCAGGGCTTGACCGCTAAGGTGAATGCCAGCCAGACGCATGACGGCGTAACCTTCAAAATCTCGGAAATGATGTACGACGGGACTCGAATGTCCATGGTACTGACCAGAGAAACGAACGATGGCGATAACCCGCCGCTGAAGGAATGGTCGGATGTTACGACCAAGGAAACGATCGCGACGTGGAAGAATCAGGGTAAAGAAGCCAGCAATATCGAACTCCGGGCGAACGGCAAGAAGCTGAATGTGACAACGGCGCTGGCTTCCGATATTTTGCACAACAATTCGTCCATATTGACGGTACAGCCGTACGTTGCGGAAACGCATACGACCTCGTTTGATTTGCCGGATTCGTTTAATCTGGAGGTCGTGATTCGGGACGCGACTATTGGGCGGTATTTTACTCTGTCATTCCCGGTCGAGAAAACAACAAGCCAGACCATCGTACTGGCATCCGCGGAGACGAAATCCTATAACGGACTGGTTATGCGAATCAAGAAGCTCGAGTTGACAGAGGCCACCTCGCAACTGGAAGTATACCTCACCGGCAAAGCGGAAGCAGAGTTGGAGGAGCTGGGGGACTCACTCATGTACGACATTCAGAATGAGCGCGGGGAATCCGCCGACATTATGGGCGGTAGCGGCAGCGCTGGAGCGGACCTCGGGAACTATGTGAACACGATCGAATTCACTCCGTTCCCTAGTCTTCCGAAGACGGTCACGGTCAAACCATTCCTCTGGAAGGGGACGGACAAGGAGTACATCCCGGAACTGGCATTCACGCTGCCGGTGAATAAATAGCCGCGGATTCGGTAACCTGCGAGCGTAATCGAATGCCGCATTAATACCGTGCTAATTATAGAAGGGACCGTTCGACGGCGACGGTCCCTTCTTCATGCGCGCCTTCAGCGCTCAGACGGAAATTTAGTTATTGACTTGGAGTTAACTCCAAGTTGTAAACTCATCAATAGATTCATAGAGAGGAGCCGAATGTACCGCATCCCGTTATGGGCAATCTAAGTTAGAATCACGACGTAACACTGGAGAAGACCATGCGGCGGTTCGGCAACGCGCGTCTGCTCGCCGGCGGCTTCACCGTCGCGCTGATCGAATAAAAATTGAAGGAGTAGATTAATCCTATGTGTAAAACCCATGTTCTTACTGTCTCGAGCGCAAAAGCGCCTTTCGAAAAGTCTACGATAGAACGCAGAGAATTACGATCCGACGACGTCTTAATCGATATCAAGTTTTGCGGGATTTGCCACTCCGATATTCACAATGCTTACGATGAATGGGGGGGCGGAATCTTTCCGATGGTACCCGGTCATGAAATGGCTGGCGTCGTAACCGCAGTCGGAACGGAAGTTAAGAAATTTGCCGTCGGCGATCGCGTAGGCGTCGGTTGCTTCGTCGACTCTTGCGGAGAGTGCGATTACTGCCTCTGCGGCGAAGAGCAATATTGTACGAAGGGCGTTGTCTTATCTTATAATTCTTATGACTACGATGGTCAACTAACATACGGAGGATACAGCCAAAAAATCGTAGTCAAGGAAGATTTCGTTGTCCGTATTCCAGACCGTTTGGATTTGGACGTTGCCAGTCCGCTATTGTGTGCAGGGATTACCACATACTCTCCTTTGAAAAAATGGAACGCCGGCCCTGGCAGGAAGGTTGCCATCGTGGGGATGGGAGGACTTGGCCATCTGGCGGTCCAATATGCGCATGCCATGGGCGCCGAAGTAACGGTCTTGAGTCAGTCCATGAATAAGAAAAACGAAGCCTTCGAATTAGGCGCGGATCATTACTTTGCCACTAGCGATCCCGCTACTTTCACGGAGTTGGCTAATCGTTTCGATCTCATCCTGAACACGGTGTCCGCAAATCTAGACGTGGATGCGTATTTATCCATGCTTGGCGTTGACGGAGCGCTCGTGAATGTCGGCGCGCCAACCGCGTCGGACAAGTACAATGTATTTTCTTTGCTCATGAAACGTCGCAGCATTGCCGGTTCGCTCGTCGGCGGCATTCAAGAAACGCAAGAGATGCTCGATTTCTCCGCCCAACACGGCATTGCTCCTAAAATCGAAGTCATTCGCGCCGACCAAGTCAACGAAGCGTATGAGCGCGTTCTCCGAAGCGATGTGCGTTATCGATTCGTAATAGACATTTCTACCTTGTAACTTAGAAGGCGAGGCGTACCCGCATGGCGATGACGATAGCAGATATAAGCAGAAAGTTTGATATTTCTCAGGATACGCTCCGCTATTATGAACGCATCGGACTCATTCCTCGCGTGATGCGCAACAAAGGCAGAATCAGGGAATATACGGAAGAAGACTGCATGTGGGTCGAATTTATCCTATGTATGCGCAATGCGGGTCTTCCGATCGAAGCGTTGATGGAGTACGTCAAGCTGTTCCAACAAGGAGACGAAACGATCGAGGCAAGAAAAGAACTCTTGAACGAACAGCGCATGAAACTCCTGGCCAGAATGGAAGTCATGAAGAATACGTTGGAACGCCTGGACTATAAAATCGCAAGTTATGAACAAACGGTAGTCGAAAAAGAAAAATCGCTAAAAAGACCAATGAAGTGACACGTTAAAACATCGGCTCGCAGCAGAACGAAACCCGCCATTTACCGGAATGGCGGGTTTCGTGCATCCGTAAAGGATAGGCTCAGACGCATTCTAGACCGGATTCAAGAAAGAGTCGCGCCATTTCCTTTTCAAATATAGGAATTTTTCGGCTGGTTGAAGAAATAGATATGAAATGACCCAACCATAAAGGGGGAGAAATGATGCCGTTTGACGTGCCGGGAAGAGCGGACGAGCACAGCACGCTGGTCGTGGACAAGTAGAATGAGAAGATCGGTGAGACATTCGACAAGTTTACGAGAAGTTTCGGAGAGAGCCGATTCATGCGGTTGGAAGCATCCTCGTTCCATAATCCCGTTCGCGCACCCATGAAATGGTTCGGAGATCCGCTTCAGCCAAGGCGCTGTATCGGCGATGAATGGACGCAAAGATTGGCCGATTGGGGAGATATCGGAAGACAAGGATTGCATCATGAATATTGCGAATATACCGTGATTCATATACCGGATTCTTCCGGGCGGCTGCGTCCCAAAAGAGTTCAAGTGACGACGGAATTGCGAGAATATTGGGTATGCGTCGCTATTCACGATCCGCACCGATTGAGCGCTATGGCCCAAGAAATTCTAGGACGGGAGCCTTCTTGGGAAGAACTTTATGGCATTAAAGATCCATTCGCATTAAACGAAAAGCAAAGAGAAATCGCCTTCTCTACCTACACGGCCGGACACGGAAACGATAATACGCTCATTAACAACAAGGTTCCGTCTCAGCCGATCGGCAAGCTGAATACGGAACAGGCGCTGTTCATGAAAAGCCCGATTAACGGGTTGGACGATCTGATGTATATCGTTGTGTTCGGCGCCAAGCCTTATGGGGTGGAAACGGACCAAGGTATCCGGCCTGCGACTCGTGATGAAATTCTTCACTATTATAAAGTGGAGTATTTGGCTTGCCATCATGCGGATCCCAATGTTGTCCTGGGAGGGCAGTCGGCCGCCTTGGAAGGGAGAACGGCGGCATTCGACAATCCGATGGGCATCTACCTTCGTTCTTTCGCCCAGCAGTTGTTCCGCTATCAGAATGCGCCAGTTCCCGATCGTTGGATTCGTTGGAGTCGAGGAATGCCGGGAATGTATCAAAGATTGGAGTTCGGTCCGGACGATGAAGAGGAGATCTACTTGGATGACATTTCTATTTGGATTGGCGCGAATAAAGAATCGTTGACTGGCGGTTACCAGCTGCTGCGGCACCTGGAAATCGGGCCTCTTGTGCTTCTAAGCGAACCAAGCGCGGTGGACGAACAAGAGTGGGTCAGGCTAAAGCCTTACAGCGGCGCCATTCATTGCGTTAAACCGGAGGATTGCCTTAGCTTCCGCAAACTAATCCTTCAATACGAAGCCGCGAAACAGCCCAATAACGGTTAAAAGGGAGTTGCGATAGAATGCCAAACTTGCAGGAGGGTATTTATTACGCTTCCGGAATGAAGCCCGGAAAGTTCTTCGCTGTTCTTTTCCTTAGTACGGTAAAGGGAACTAACGCCGTCAAAGCGGGGGAAGCTCTCGGCCGACTGTGGAAGCTCTATGAAAATTTGAAAAAAGGAATCGTGCCGGATCTGTCGGGAGAGACCGTTCCTGACGGCAGCATGACCGTTATGGCCGGATACGGTCCGAAGGCATTCGAGTTGGCAGGCTGCCGAAGAAGCATTCCATCGGCTTTACGAAGTTTCGGGCGATTCGCGGCACCCTTGAGTAAAGGGGGAGGACCTATTTTGCAAGGTTCAGGTCTATCCTTCAGACATAGGACCTCGCGCAACGCCGGAGATGAACCGTTTGTCTTTCAATTCATTGCCGATACTCCATTAGCCGTACATCGGGCGGTCGTGGAGACTTGGAAACTTCTTGAAGATTGGAAGCGGCAGAAGGGGCATTCGACTTTGAAAATGGGGAGATGCTACAGCGGATTTCAACGGGACGACCGCAGAAGCTGGATCGATTTTCACGATGGGATATCGAATATGAAAAGCGAACAGCGTTACGACGCCATCGCCGTCAAGCCGGCAGGTTACTCCGAGGAACAGTGGACGGAGGGCGGTACCTATATGACGTTCATGCGAATTCATACCGATCTGTCCAAATGGCGAAAGCTTTCCCGGCAGCAGCAAGAAATCATTATAGGCCGCGCTAAGTTATCCGGGTATCCACTTGTCGCTGTTGATCCTTCCGGCAATCCGATCGTCCAGGCGGGTTGTCCATTCACGAGCAAGAGAATAACCGATCCGGGACAGCAGGCGTATTTCGAACCGCCGAACGTATCCGATTCAAGCGCGATGAGGCACAGCCATGTCCAGTTGGCAAATCATCATCTGCAACCGATTAGCGATCCGAGTTCTCTGCGCATCTATCGGCAAGGCTACGAGTTTTTCGATGAGGTTACAGCTCCGCCGTATTTCGAGGTGGGCCTCAATTTCGTGAGCTTCCAAGATACGCCCGAGCGCGTGTTCAAATTGTTGACGCAGGGCAGTTGGCTAGGTGGTACTAATCTGGGCGGTGATCCTGCACAAGCGATTCCCGGATCCGAATCGCTTCTGTCGGTAGAAGCTGCAGGTTCCTATCTGGTGCCGCCGCTTCGAGCGGATGAGGTTTTCCCGGGCTCTACCGAACTCTTACAATAAATTCGTCCGAGCTGTTCGTTGCCGGACTCGTAGATAACCAATTCATCAATCAGTTCGTTATGATCCCGTTAATCCCGTTCTCCGGCTTGTCCGAGAAACGGATTATGCCAACGGGATTTTTTTGTAATTCTAAATTGACAACTTTAATCGTAATTATTACAATTAAACCCGAAGGTCGTATCCTTGATTGTAAATATAGGAGGTAAAGCATGAAGAGAAGATTAGGATTATCCATGTTTATGGTGTTGGCAATCGCGTTAAGCGGCTGTTCAAATGAGGAGAAAATTCAACCGACGGAGCCTTCATCCGATACTTCCTCCGATGAAATCGTCGTATCGATAAAGGGCGAGCCGGCCAAGGGCTTTGATCCGGCCTTTGACTGGCCAGGTTTGGGAGAAGCATTGTTTCAAAGCAAGCTGGTCGTCTTTGATAAAGAGATGAATTTGGTCAACGATCTAGCATCAGAGAGAACAGTTAGTAAGGACGGTAAAGAGGTAACGGTCAAGCTGAGGGAAGATGTGCATTACTCGGACGGAGAAAAGCTTACGGCCGGCGATGTGGTGTTCACTTTCGAGAAAGTGAGGGAAACGACCTCGTATATCGATCTTTCCAATGTAAAACAGGTCATCGCCGAAGACGACTATACCGTGCAATTTATACTCGAGCATCCGGATTCCACGTTCGAATATACATTAACCCGAATTGCGATTATTCCGGAGCATGCGTACGGCGACAATTATGCTCAGAATCCGATAGGTTCCGGCCCATACAAGTTTGTAGAGTGGCAAAAAGGGCAGAAGCTCATCATTGAAGCAAACCCGCTGTATTACGGGAAAAAGCCGAATATCAAAAAAGTAACCTTCTTATATCTGGATATGGACGCCAGCTTTGCCGGAGCGAAGAGGGGAGAAATCGATATCGCTCGAGTAAGCATGGATTATATCGGGCAGGAAATACCTGGTTATACCCAGAGAAGCATAGAAACGATGGATATTGTCTCTTTGAGCTTGCCTACTGTTAAGAGAGGCGCCTACGAAATGGAAGGAACACCGATTGGGAATGACGTAACATCCGATCGAGCGATCCGAAGAGCACTCTCCTATGGAATGGATCGGGAAGGGATAAGCCGAAATGCCTTAAACGGCGGAGCGCGCCCGGTTTATTCGCATAATCCGGGAATGCCTTGGGATAATGAGGCGAATAACATGAAGAACGCGGATGTGGAAACGGCAAAGAAAATTCTCCAAGAAGGCGGTTGGGCGGATACGGACAATGACGGTATTGTCGAGAAGAACGGGCAGAAAGCAGAGTTCACGCTTTTATATACTCCCGGAGAAGTGGAGAGACAGGCCGTCGTATTAGGCGTTCAGGAAAGCGCCCAGAAAATCGGGATAAAAATAAACCTCGAAGCCAAAGTATGGGATGAAATCAGTAAGCAAAAGTTGATATACAAAGAAGCGTATCTCTTCGGCAAAGGCGCCGATAGTCCATTCGAAATCTATACCAACTTCAGTTCGGACCGAATTACTAAGGGTACAACCAATTCTCCCAGCTATAAGAATGAATTCGTGGATGAATACTTGAGAAATGCCATTCAGACGACGGATCAGGAAGAAGCAATGGAAATGTGGAAGAAAGCGCAGTGGGACGGGGAGCACGGCGCCAATTCCCTTGGAGATAGTCCGTTCGTGCCTATGGTCGCTTTTCATCATACGTTCTTTATCAAAGACGGCGTAGAAATTGGAGATTTCAGACCAGCCCCCCATAGAGGCGCTTACTGGATCACGGTAGAGAATATTAAAGACTGGGTGAAGAGCCCTTCCAGATCATGAACGCCTCTCGGTTTATAGGAAATAAATTGTTGCGGTTGTTTCTTTTGTTATTTGCCGTTACTTTAGTCTGCTTCATTCTTATGAAATTTTCCCCGATTGATCCGATAGAAGCCTACATAGGCGGAGAACATGCATCCTTGCCGCCGGAGCAAATCGAGCATCTGCGAGAGTACTGGGGACTTAACGACAGCTTTGCCATGCGTTACGTGAAGTGGATCAGGGGACTGCTGAGCGGCAATATGGGGACCAGCATTGTATACAATCAGCCGGTTAAGGACGTTATTATGGAGAAATTCCAGGCCTCTCTGCTGCTCATGGGAACTGCGTGGATATTATCCGGGGTTATAGGCTTTGTTATGGGAATCGTAGGCGCGCTGAACAAAGGCAGGTTTATCGACAAAATGATCAAGATGTACTGCCTGACTTTGGCATCAGCGCCTATCTTCTGGGTGGGGATTCTTCTCCTGATTGTATTCTCGGTAAGATTAGGCTGGTTTCCTATTGGATTAAGCGCTCCGATTCATTCAACGGCCGCCGATACAAGCTGGGGAGACAGGGTCTATCATTTATTTCTTCCTTCCCTAACGTTAAGTTTGACCGGGGTAGCGAGCATCGCGCTGCATACCCGGCAGAAATTCATGGATGTGCTTGAAAGCGAATACGTCCTCTTCGCCAAAGCGAGAGGAGAGAGCAAGTGGCTTCTCGTGAAAAGGCATGGTTTAAAAAACATTCTGCTCCCGGCCATAACTCTACAGTTTGGTTCCATTGCAGAATTGTTCGGTGGTTCTACGCTCGCCGAAGGGATCTTTTCTTATCCGGGACTCGGCAAAGCGGTCGTAGAAGCCGGAACCAGGTCGGATCTGCCGTTATTGGCGGGAATCGCGCTGTTTGCCGCCGCGTTTGTCTTTGCAGGTAATTTTATCGCAAATCTATTGTATTCCTTGGTCGATCCTCGCATAAGGGAGGGATATGAACGTGAACAGTAATACCAGGGGTTACTCTATGCGGCAAAAAACCTTGTTTTACATTGGTTTCTGCATACTATTGCTCCTGACCATTCTATTTTCCGGAAACCTCATAACGGATGGCGCATTGAGGGTCAATTTTATCGATAAAAACCTTCAACCGTCGTTCAATCATATTTTCGGGACGGACTGGTTCGGACGGGATATGTTTCTGCGTACCCTGAAAGGCCTTTCTCTCAGCATTATCATAGGAGCTTTATCTACGATTGGGAGCGGACTCATTGCCATCATGATGGGAACGGCAGCTGCTATAGGCGGTAAAAGAATCGATTTCATTATCAATTGGCTGATTGATGTCGTTATGGGAGTGCCAATGCTCATTTTTCTGATTTTGATCTCTTTTAGTTTCGGCAAAGGGCCTCAAGGGATCATCATCGGTATGATCCTTACGCATTGGACCTATCTCGCTAGAGTTATCAGGGCGGAAGTATTGCAGATGAAGTTCAGCCAATATGTAATTGCATCAAGAAGCGTTGGAAAAAGCAATGGATATATTGTACGACATCATATACTTCCCCATGTATATCCGCAATTTCTGGTGGGGTTGATCCTCATGTTTCCGCATACCATTCTGCACGAGGCCTCTCTGACCTTTCTTGGATTCGGCTTGTCCCCACATCAACCGGGTATCGGAGTGATCTTGTCGGAATCTCTCAATTATTTAAGCACGGGTCAATGGTGGATTGCTCTTATGCCAGGCTTGTCTTTGCTGGTCATTGTCAGACTGTTTGATCTCTTGGGAGAAAGCATACAGGCTCTCTATAATCCATACAAGGCTCACGAATAGGAGAGATAGCGTGGAACAACAAACACCTCTTTTGGAAGTGAAGAACTTTAGCGTGAGCTTTAAGCAATACGGGAAAGGCTTGAAGCAGAACGTTACCCAAGTGATTTCCAACTTCACTCTGGATTTGTATCCAGGCGAGATCATGGCCATCGTCGGAGCCAGCGGCTCTGGAAAAAGCCTGCTCGCTCATGCGATTCTTGGAATTCTGCCCTCCAATGCCTACATCAATGGAAGTATCAAATATAAAGGCGAAGAACTCACCCAGAAGGATAAAGAACAACTGAGGGGGAAGGAGATCTCTCTTATCCCTCAGTCTGTGGGTTATCTGGATCCTCTTATGAAGACGGGCAAACAGATCGATAGTCCCCTAAAGAGCGTAAAAAGTACCGTCAAGAGTATTATGAGTCGTTTTCACATGGCGGACGGTGTAAAGAACAAATACCCGTTCCAATTATCGGGAGGCATGGCGAGAAGGGTTCTTATCGGCACCGCGTTAACATCGGGAGCCCATCTAATCATTGCGGATGAACCCACTCCGGGCTTGCATAAATCTATGGTTGACGAGACGTTGAGCACCTTGAAGGAATTGGCTGGCAATGGTCGAGGCGTTCTGATGATTACCCATGATATCGATCTTGCCTTTATTATCGCGGACAAGATCGCGGTGTTTAACAAAGGGAGATCGGTCGAGGTGGTGGATGCCAAGGCATTCGAGGCTTCTCCGGACTATGTGAAGCACCCTTATAGCAAAGCGCTGTGGCATGCTTTGCCGCAAAACGGATTTCATTCTATCCGGAGTAAGGATTACGGAGATGATATTGATGCCATACAGGACGCGCAAGGCGGTGAAGCATGATGCTGGAGGCAAAACGTATTCATTATAGATACAACAGAAGCAAAGAATGGGTATTGGAAGACATTTCCCTCGAAGTCAACGCAGGTGAAACGGTGGGCTTAGTTGGAAACAGCGGACGCGGTAAGAGCACGCTAGGCAAAATATTTGCCGGACAAATCGAAGGGTACGAAGGAGAAGTCATGCTGGATGGCAAGCCTATTCCGAGGGGAGTCTATTGTCCGGTTCAACTGATTTATCAACATCCCGAGCTTGCCGTAAATCCAAAATGGAAGTTGGGCAAGACGTTAGCGGAAGCGGGAGAGTATGACGATGGACTCAGAAAGGAAATGGGAATCCGGGAACAATTTCTGAACCGCTGGCCTAATGAACTTTCGGGCGGGGAGCTTCAAAGGATTTGCGTGATGAGAGCTTTGAAGCCGCAAACGCGTTATATCATTGCGGATGAAATCAGCACGATGCTGGATGCGATCACTCAATCCCAAATATGGAACATTGTCCTCGACTATGCAAAGCGGAACAACATTGGCATTCTAGTCATTACCCATAACGAGAATTTGGCCAAAGTGATTTGCAGCAGAATCATCCATTTGCACTAGGAGAGTTGGGATTCGGTTCCCGGCGTCGCCGACTCAAGAATACTAAGAACAATGAAATTACCGTGAGAATAATCCCAAGCGCTCGCAAACCCCCGGCGCTGAACTGATCTCCCATTACGATGCCTATTAACAATGAAGAGAGAATAGTTCCCAGGTATCTGGATGTATTAAATATTCCGGATGCTACGCCGATGATTTCTTTTGGAGAATTGTTGAACAGGGCCGCCTGCAAACCGACATTGTTCAGTCCGTTACTAATACCGAATGCCGCTAAAGCCAAACACACGCTGATAACAGGTGAATTTTGATTCAAAGTCACGATCCAAACCGACCCAAATGTCATTAGAATCGCGGATACGAGCAATGCGGGTCGAGGTCCCGATTTGTCGATCCATCGTCCCGCTATTGGAGAAACAATGAGCGAGCACAAGCCTAAGCTTAGCATGAGAATCCCCGTATGGAATTCGCTGACATGACGTACCGTTTGCAAGTAGGACGGAAGCCCGAAAAAGAGCGAGTAAAAAAGTACGTTAACGAGCATGAATTCGACATTAATCCAAGTCATCGCAGGATATTTGGCGAATGCGCGCAAAGGAATAAACGGTGACGTCGCTCTTAACTCATGTCGTACGAAAGCCGCAAGTAGCACGAGGCCTATTAGCCCGACAACGACATACCCGGATGAGACATGCCCGGATGATTTGGCTGACAGTAATCCGACGAGCAGGGCAACGAGACCCGCTGCGAAGAGCAGAATTCCTGATGCATCGATCAAATTCAACCATTTTCGAATGCTCATGTTACGTGCGACTGAAGTAGGCGGTTCGTCCTTAGGGATCGTCCTCCATGATAAAAGAAAGCTCGCCACCATGAACGGAATATTGACGAAAAAGATCGCAGACCAATCCCACCAGTGAATCAAGACCCCGCCAATAAAGGGGCCAATTGCTGCCGCACCGGATAGGAATATGGACAATACAGATATTGCGGTCGCTTGTTTCTCCGTAATATGAATTCGCACGAGAGCCATGCCAACCGCAACCATCATGCTTGTTCCGATAGATTGCACAATGCGGAACACGATGAGCCACCCAAAATTCGGTGATAGCGGAGCAAAAAACGATGCAACGAAGGCGACGACAAGGCCGGTAAGAAATATTTTCTTGCGCCCGAATAAATCGCTGGCCTTTCCCATGACAGGTTGAGCGATAGCGCTCGCAATGTAGAAGGAAAAAATAATCCAGGAAACAACGGTAAAGTCAAGGCGGTACACATGTTGCAGCCTTGGAATTGCAACAGAAATCATTGAAGAATTTAATGGGTTCAATAGTACCCCCAGTCCAACGGAAATCATCAACCGCCTGCTGCGAACATCCATTTTTGGTCCTCCCCAAAGCGTCATGATGTCATCGTACCCGAATACATACATTCATTCCAACGCATTTGATGTTATAATTTCATTGACATGAAGGAATGATTGGATGGAAGTGGAGGGGACAAAATGGAGCTTCTTCAGCTTCAATATTTTCTTGCGGTAGCTCGGGTGGAACATGTGACCGAAGCCGCGCGGAGTCTGCATGTAACGCAATCGTCGCTAAGCAAAACGATTCAACGTTTGGAGGAAGATCTAGGGGTTCCTCTATTCGATCGAATAGGGAGGAAGCTGCGATTGAATGAGTTCGGAAGCAGCTTCCTTCGCCGTGCGGAGAGGGCTTTGTTCGAATTGGAACAGGGGAAGCAGGAGCTTAGCGATTTGTCCAGCCCGGAACAAGGCACAATCGAGTTGGCGGTGACCAACGCAAGCACATTGCCGAATATCCTTCGAGAGTTTCGGAAAAAGCGGCCCCATATTCAATTTCATGTGCAAATGCTGACTACGCAGGAGATGGATACGCTTCTTCATCGTGGAGAGGTCGATTTCTGCTTGTCCTCGCCTCCTATGCAAGGGGATGACATCGAATGTCAAATCGTGTTCATCGACCCTATCCTCGTAGCGGTTCCGGAGGGGCATCGGTTGGCAGACCGAAGCAGCGTAACCTTGACAGAACTTAAGGATGAATGGTTTGTCGGCGTAAAGAAAGGCTACCGTACTCGCGATTTAGTAGATTACGTATGCGAATCGGCTGGATTTGCACCCAAATATGCGTACGAAGGAAATGAGCCTACCAGGCTAAGCGCTCTTGTGGAAGCCGAGATCGGCATCGCCTTCATTCCGAGCACGGCAATGAATTCACGGGAACGTATCAAATATCTCCAAGTAGAGAATCACGAATTGGTACGGGAGATCGCTTTATTATGGCATAGGAGTCGGTACTTTTCGCGGGCTGCTCTGGAATTCCGCGAGGTCGTCGTAGAATATTTCGAGGCGCTATCCAAACAGACAAAATCGTAGAATTGTAATTCAATCATCGTTGCTATTGTCTATTGATGTCGCATGAAAGCAACTTTGGTCCCAGTTTGTCATATGGCGGTAATGTTGGTAATTAATGATGTCGGACACTGTTCATGTTACATCCCGAAACGGTACATTTTCATTGTCGAGAAGAAAGCGGGAGGAACAATAGGCACAAGCTTCCTGTTCCTCTTTCTCGCAAACATTCCGTAAAGGGGACCATGATGATGTCAAGCAAACAAGAACCGATGATCAAGCTTCAGCCCGGCGGCACAGCTCCTATTCTCAGCTACAATGTGCCGGAACCAACCTCGTACAGCGGACGGAATTTTATCGATCTGCAATTTCCGGACAATTACTTTACCCCTAGCACAAGCGCAAGCTCGTTCAGCGCTAAGGCTGCCGAGGGAGACTCGTCTTCTGCAATGGCTTCGCTAGCCGTGCCGGAGGGGGCGAGCGCAGTCAAGGCGCTGAACGCGCTCGCCTCCATTTCCCCTGAAGAAAGATTAAGCCCGAGCTTGGCGAAACTCACCGATGACGAAGTGCTCCGCATGGAAGCGGCAGGCAAGAAGCTGAATCTGTACAAATCGATGACCGGCGCGCTTACCTACAACTTCATTGACGCCTCGATCGGCAATGAGCTTACGTTCTCCGCGGGAGCGCAGCCAACGGACGAGACAAGCTTTGCAAGTCTAGCAGCCGCGGAACCCGTTCCGACGATGTTGCCTATTGACGATGGCGGTGGCGGCGACCTCCCTGATCCGATCGTTATCTCGGTCGACATTACGTCGCCTGCCGCGAATGCGACGATTAACGGCCCGCATACCGGAGCGGTGTTCAACATCCACGGTTTCGCCTCTAACACCGGCGACGGGAATATCTCCAATGTGCAAGTAAAGATAGGCGCAGGCTCGTATCAGAATGCGCAGTTAAACGACGACGGCAGTTGGGTATTCCCGAACGCAACCGTAACCGTTGCCGGTACAATCCCGATCTACGCTAAAGCGTATCACTCCTTTGGAACAAAAAACGCGACCCGTTCAATCAACGTCAACGTGACGATCGCCGAGGCTCCGGACGTAACACTGCCGACACTCGCGGTTACCGCTCCGGCGCCAGGAAAATTTTTCTCGACGAACGGCGCACCAACGGTCAGCATTAACGTCGAAGGAACGGCCTCCGACAATAGATCGCTTTCCAAAGTCGAAATTTCGTTGAACAACGGCGCTTTCGTCATGGCCGAAAGCACCAACGGCTGGGCGAATTGGAAGAAGTCGCTGTCGGTCGCGCCCGGTAACCATTCTTTTGCGGTGAAATGCACCGACGGAGCCGGCAACGTCGCGACGACAAGCCAAACGTTCGTCGTCGACGCGACTCCGCCTAGCTTGAACATTACAGCTCCGCTGCAAAACGCGCAGATCGCCGGCACGAATTCAAAAGGCGTGTTCATCGAAGTGACGGGTACGGCTTCGGATGCAGGCGGCATCAAGCAAGTCGAGGTGTCCCTCGATCTGAATCCGATGTTCATGCGCGCTACCGAGAAAGCGCCAAAAGACTGGTCGACGTGGAAGGCGTCGATTCCCGTAACCGAGCCGGGCATTCATATTATCACTGTGCGTTGTACGGACCTCGCGGACAATTATATCGAGAAGACGGTATCGGTGAACGTGACGATCCTGCCCGAAGTCAGCTCCAGGCTGAAGAGAATCATTTTGGTCGAATCGTATAGGCTTTCTTCCTTCCTTGGCAATTACGGCGCTAGCCGCACGCTCAAGACGTTCTCCTTGCTCCCCGGCGAGAAGTCGAAAATCAGCATTCGCTCCTATACTCAGAAGGAAGAGACCTTCAAATCCGCTTCGACGATCGTCGATTCCGTGACGGACGAAATCGCCGACGAGTTCGAGAAATCTATGGGCAACGAGCAGACGGATAAGAAAAATTACGACGAGAGCTTCAAATATAGCGTGAGCGCTGAAGCCGGCGCAAGCTGGGGGTGGGGCAGCGCTTCGGTGAGCGCAAACGCAAGCGGAGGGACGAACGCGGCCCGCGAGCAGTTCGCGCGCAACATCGCGAACAGCACGCATAAACACATTGCCAAGGCATCTTCGCGCCGCTCCATGGAGGTCAACACGAGCTACGAAGTGAAAACGACGTCAGGCGAAGAGACTTCGATCGTTCGCGAAATCGAGAATATCAACGTCGGCCGCTCGCTCAACTTCGTTTTCCGCCAAATGAACCAAGAGTTCATTACGCTTCTCCATCTCGTCGATTTGCGCATCGGATATTTCAAGGTAGACATCGTGAACGGCGTGGATACTCCTACGTATAAGGAAGTAACGCTGCCGCAGCTTGATGCGCTTCTCTCGGAAATTATCGTGTCCGATAAGCTCAACGAGGTTCGTAATTCGATTATTAATCAATTGATGAATATTTTCGATTACCAAGACCGCCATCACCGGTTCGTAGAAGATAAGCCGTTCAAGGACGCGAACGGCAACGACATTCCGAACACCAACTACTTGCGGGTCAAGAAGGAATACGTTTCCGCTTACAACGACGAAGCTAGCGGAACGAGCATTTCCGTGCCTGGCATCATTTTGGCCGCGAACCGTCATGTACTGCGGACAGAAGGCGTCATCGTTGAGGCGCTCCTTGGGCAAGGCGAAGCGCTCGACCACTATTCGCGTGGCTTGCAAACGGAAACCGTCCGCGAGAAGGCGCTGAAGAACGAACTGCTCGAACGGGAGATCAAAATGAAGGAAATGGCGCTCGATATTCTTGAATCGCGCGACGAATTGGCCGCCAAGCTCTACGGTATGATCAATCTACCGCCTGTCGCCGAGCAAGATGAAGAGGAAGTCGCGAGCGGCGCAGCTACCGGCAGCAGCGGCGTACTAGCCGGGCTGAGAACCTAAGAGACGAGTCAGGAAGTTCTTACGAAAAAAGTCCGCATAACCTGCGGACTTTTTCTTCTCAGATCAGTGAACAAAGGAGAGGAAATCATGGATAAAGCTTTACAGAACACCTCCAAGTTATCGAATGCTTCAGCCATATCCAACAGCAAATCGCTAGTCGGCGACGCATTCACGCTCGGTAACGACAAAGCTCGCGTTAATGCCGCCGACATCGAGAAAGCCGTCGCGCTCATTGAGCAGTCGTTCGCCGTCCAGCAAGAACGCATCCAAATTGTCGTGGACGCGGCGGTCCTTGCCCTTGAGCAAATCCAAGACAAACGGCTCGAACTGTCGGAAAAAGGGAAAACGGTCACGATTTACGACGTCATTTTCGACATGTTGTCTTTGTATCTATGGGAGGTAGGGTTGATGGGCCATGTGTTGGAGCCTCTCGTCAAAGAAGTGACGCGAGCCATCTGTTCCAAATCGCTGAAATATAGCGCCGTATACAATCAGTTATCCAAGTCCGACTACGGCGCTGAATTGATCGGCTATGCCCGTCAGGAAAAAAACAGCAAGGAGTTGCTCCAAGAAATCATAGGCGATCATGTTCGGAACGCGAAACAATTCAACAGCGATGAGTACGCCATCTTCAGCAAAGAAGCTCGGCAAATGGTCTCGTCCGCGCCCGATGTCGTATGGAAGAAAGCAACCGGCGCAATAGCCAAGTGGAAGGATACACAAGAAAAAGTCAAGGAAATGAAATTGGAGATGACCGATACGCCGGGGGTTTCGATGCTGAAGGCCGCCCAATCGTACGTCAGCTCGCACCGGTTTGCTTTGAAGCTGCAGCAAGCTCGCATCGTGGCGTTTATCCGTTCTCAAACTTCGATTACCGTCAAAGAGCTAAGAGACCTATTGTCCATATTCGTAATCGAAGAATTGCCAAACACCGACTTCATCCGCGACCAGTACCAATGGACGTTCGAGTTGATCATTTGGGCAAGGATGTACGGGTTCCAAAAAGACGAATGGAAATCGCCTGAAGTCCACACCAACAGCGATAAAGGTTTTGAGGGGATCCGCCAAGAGGTGACGTATTATTGGTTTGAGCGATTTCGCGATATATTGGCTGCTTTTGGCGAAGGTAGGGGCAAAGACTGGGAAAGACTGACTATAGCCGAAAAAACATGGGAAGTGAGAAAGTATTTCTCGTTAGTACTGAAAAAGATGGATGAAAAATCGAAAAAAACAGGGCCTATCGAGGCGGCGTTCCAAGTTTCGAATAGCAATAACTGAATCTGGGACGGCTTAACTTGACGAGTAAAACAACTTCTGATACCATTGCCTAATGGTAATAATTACGTTCAAGCGTTCGCTTGGACTTAATTATTCATCTAATATCGTAATTATTACGTATTAACAACGGACTACGGCCATCGTTTAGATGGGGTGATCGAAAGGAAGGCATTAGTCATGCAGTTGGTTTCTCTTAGCAATGTGACTTTCGGATACGGCGACGTGCCCTGTTTGCAGGATGCTTCATTGGAGGTTCGTGCAGGCGAATTCATTGCCGTCACCGGGCCGAACGGTGCCGCCAAAACGACCATTTTGAAGCTTGCGCTTAAGCTGCTTAGACCTTGGCAAGGAGAAGTCAGCTTATCGAAGTATAATGCGAACGGTCAGAAGCTTGTGATCGGTTATGTTCCTCAGCAGATTTCGGCGTTTAACGGCGGATTTCCGAGTACCGTCATGGAATTCGTTCGGAGCGGACGTTATCGACATGGCTCCTGGCTCAGAAGATTGAATGCCGCCGATCGGGAAGCAACGGAACAGGCGCTTCGCCAAGTCGGAATGTGGGAACTCCGTAAACGAAGAATCGGGGAGCTGTCCGGCGGACAGAAGCAAAGAATCATATTGGCCAGGGCTTTCGCGATGGAACCCGATCTTCTGGTGTTGGACGAACCGACGACCGGTATGGACGCGGAAGCCAGATACGAATTTTATCGGTTGTTGAAGGATCAGGTAAGACGTCTCGGAAGAACGGTCATGATGGTCACTCACCATCCGATCGAGGTCGAAGATGAATGGGATCGAATGATCATCCTCGAGCGGATAGAGGAGGGCGGTTGGAAATGCTGCACTACGACTTCATGCAGCGGGCATTTTGCGCCGGCGGGATAATCGCTCTTCTGGCATCGGCTCTCGGCGTCTATTTGTTGCTAAGAAGACAAGCGTTGATGGCAGACATGCTCTCGCACGTTTCGTTGGCTGGCGTGGCTGGCGGTGCGTATCTTCATTGGAATCCGACATTAATGGGATTCGCCGTCGCCGTACTGGGCGCAATTGCCGTGGAATACGTTCGGAGATCCTATAAGTCGTTCGGCGAAATATCCGTAGCGATTATTATGGTCGGCGGATTGTCCGTCTCGGTGATCGTCATGAGCTTAAACCAAGGCATCAATAAAAGCTTTACCTCTTACTTATTCGGTTCCGTCGTAGCGGTGAATGCGACGGAGCTCCGATTGATGATCGTGGCTGCCGCTATCGGGGGGCTGTTCCTGTTCCTCTTGCGAAGACCTCTCTATCAGATGTCGTTCGACGAAGAGACGGCTCGCACGAACGGTTTGCCCGTCGGTTGGATCTCGCTAGGCTTTAGCGTCATTACCGGTATGATTGTAGCAGCCGCAATGCCGATAGTCGGCGTGTTGCTTGTCTCCTCTTTGATTGTTCTGCCCGCATCCTTAGCCATTCGAATCGCTCGAAGCTTCACCGTGGCTATCTTCATTTCAATGTCCATAGGTTTAATAGGTGTTTTTACCGGAATTACGGCTTCCTATTCTTTCAGCACGCCGCCGGGAGCTACGATTTCTTTCGTGTTATTGTTAACGTTGCTCGGGGGATTGGGGCTGAAAAAAGCCTGGAAGTCTTGGGGCAAAAGCAGATTGACATTTTAATTTACTCTATTGGAGGTCTCCGATCATGAAATCATTGCATGTCAAATCATTATTTCTAACCGCAGGCATTGCGCTCGTATTGTCCGGGTGCGGTAATAACGGCGAATCCTCGAAAGCGAGCTCGTCAGACAAACTTAATGTTGTCACAACTTTTTATCCGATGTATGAATTCAGCAAACAAATCGGCGGAGACCATGCGAATGTCGTTGCTCTCATTCCTCCGGGCGTTGAGCCGCATGATTGGGAACCGAGCGCGAAAGACATGGCGACTTTGAAAGAAGCTAACGTCTTCGTGTACAACGGCATCGTTGAGGGCTGGGCAGAAGATGCGCTTTCAAGCGCGTCGAATGACAACAGAATCGTTGTAGAGGCGATCGATGGGATTACCTTAATGGAAGGGTTGCCTGAAGAAGAGGAAGAAGGAGAAGAACACGAACACGAAGAGGGAGGAGCGATTCTAGATCCTCACGTATGGTTAAATCCGGTGCTCGCGCAGCAAGAAGTGTCAGCAATTCAAGCGGCTTTCGAGAAGGCCGACCCTGCCAACAAGGAAGAATACCGCAAGAATGCCGAGGCCTATATCGCGAAACTCAAAGACTTGGATGCAGCCTATCGAGAAAGCTTGTCCGGAACGAAGAAAAAGGATTTCGTAACTCAACACGCGGCTTTCGGTTATCTGGCTAAGGAATACGGATTAACTCAAGTTCCTATTTCCGGACTATCGCCGGAGCAAGAGCCGTCTCCCGATAGAATGGCGGATATCGTATCGTTCGCGAATCAGCATGAGGTCAAGACGATCTTCTTCGAGACGTTAGTCGAACCGAAAGTCGCCCAGGTCGTGGCTAACGAAATCGGCGCGAAAACGGACGTCCTGAATCCTCTCGAGGGATTGACTGACGATGACAAAAAGAACGGTTTGGATTATATCGGCATCATGAAGAAAAACTTAACAGCATTAACAAAAGCGCTTAACGAGTAGATGGTCGTACGGAAGCCGACGAAGATGTCGGCTTCTCAAATCCATCAATATCGTAATAATTACAATAAGGGTGAACTGACAATGAATAAAATACCTGTAACCGTCTTGAGCGGCTATCTAGGATCGGGAAAAACTACGCTTTTGAATCATGTGCTCAATAATCGCCAGGGCCTAAGAGTTGCTGTCATCGTCAACGATTTGAGCGAAGTCAACATTGACGCGGATTTGATCAAGCAAGGCGGGGGGTTATCCCGTACGGACGAAAAACTTGTGGAAATGTCCAATGGTTGTATCTGTTGTACGCTTCGCGAGGATTTACTCCGCGAAGTCGAACGATTGGCGCTCGAAGGCAGGTTCGATTATATCCTGATCGAATCGACCGGCGTCGGCGAACCTATCCCCGTCGCACAGACGTTTAGCTATGTCGACGAAGAACAAGGGATTGATCTGACGCGGTTATGCCGGCTTGACTGCATGGTGACCGTGGTAGATGCTTATCGATTCTGGCATGATTTCTCTTCGGGAGAATCGTTGCTGGACAGAAGGCAAGCCGTAGGCGAAGAGGACACGCGCGAAGTGGTGGATTTGTTGATCGACCAGATTGAATTTTGCGACGTGCTCGTCCTGAACAAGACCGATTTAATCGAGGAAGAGGAACTCGGCCAACTGGAAGGCGTGCTTCGGAAGCTGCAGCCTCGGGCGAAATTCATTCGAACTTCGCATGGAAAAGTCGATCCCGTCGAGATCCTGAACACGGGACTCTTCGACTTCGATACGGCGAGTCAGTCTGCCGGGTGGATGCTCGAAATGGAGAAGGCGGAGCACGTTCCGGAGACGGAGGAGTACGGGATCTCTTCGTTCGTGTATGAACGCCGCGAACCCTTTCATCCCCAAAGGTTGATGGCTTGGCTTGAGAATTGGCCGGCGGAAATCGTCCGCGCGAAAGGGATAGCCTGGGTCGCTTCCAGGAACGACATGGGACAAAGCATAAGCCAAGCCGGGCCCTCGATTCAATTCGGGCCTTCCGGCTATTGGGTCGCTGCTCTGCCTGCCGCGGAAAGAGAGATGTACCTTCAGGAAGATCAGGAACTCAGGGAACAATGGCACCACGTGCATGGTGATCGTATCACTAAGCTCGTGCTTATTGGTATCGAGATGGATCGCGAAGCGATCTCGCGCACATTGGATGACTGTTTATTGACGACCGATGAGCAATCGCAAGATTGGCATCAGTTCGCAGATCCGCTTCCTAACGCAGGTCATCAAAGGTGATCCGGTAATGCGTAAACATGACCAATATCAAGAAGCCATTCGGGAATTAGTCAAACACGGATTACGCGTAACGATGCAGCGCAAATCATTGATTGCGCTAATTCTGCAGTCTCGTCGACCACTTACCGCAATGGAGCTTTATCAAAGGATGGAACAAAGCTTTAAGGGTATGAGTTATGGTACCGTCTACTTAAATATAAAGCTCTATAAGGATCTTGGTTTCATCGAACCTACGCTAGTCGACGAAGAAGTCTGTTATCGTACGTCCTTTCGCGAAGCGTCGCCGCCGAGCGATTTGTTTCCGAAAAATAACCTTTAAGAGGGAATGCAGTTCAGATGTCAAAAACGAACAACAACGTCAGGTTGCCACGTGCCAAAGGCATGGATATGGCCACCTATTACACGCCCAAAGAATGCGCGACAAAAGCAAAACGCATCGTATTGGAACCGAGCAATTTCCAAATCATAGAAGAGTTTATTAGTATCGCGGGAATGAAAGAGAAATTCGAATCGTTTATGGTGCCCGTCCCGAATAAAATGATTTTGTTCGGTCCGCCTGGAACCGGCAAGACTTTAACGGCTTTCTATATAGCAGACCGCCTTCGTCTGCCGCTTATCCTGGTCCGATTGGATACAATCATTCACAGTCACTTGGGTGAGACGGGTAGCAACGTTCGCAAAATATTCGATTACGCGAAAAGCAATTCGTGCGTGTTGTTTCTGGACGAATTCGACGCGATCGCCAGAACGCGAGATAACAACGACGAGGTGAAAGAGATGTCGCGCGTTGTCAATACGCTCTTGCAGTGCCTAGACGATTTCGGTGACGAAAGCATCTTTATGGCTGCGACCAATCTGGAAGACCAGCTCGATCAAGCCGTTTGGCGGCGATTCGACACCAAGATGCACTACGTTATGCCGGATGACGATCGACGCCATGCGTACATTCGACTTCTTTGCGATGACTTCAAGTTGGAAAATTCGTCAATCCTATCGCGAGCGACCGAGATCATGGCAGGCTGCAGTTTTGCGGAGATCGAACAAATCATCCTTAAAGCGAAACGCAAAGCGATTATCGCGGACATGCCTTTAAAGCTGAATCAAATTGAAAGTTCGTTACGGGAGTATAACCCGCGAAGCGGATAAAACGAGAGAAAAGCCTTCGGATTAATGATTAATGTCCGCAGGCTTTTTTCCGTTTGCCGCTGCCGATAAAGCAGCTCAGAATCCAAACGGGAACTTTGTGCAAACGATTGATCGCTGTGTTGACTCTCATGGCAATACCTATTGTAACCTGTTACAATTAAAGCAATATTGAGGTCAAGGAGAAGGTACAAATTAATGACAACGTCACACAGCGTACATGAAATGCTAAACATCATGTCCAAGAACGGGTGGAGAATCACGGACCAACGAAGAGCGATGGCTCAGATCTTCTCGGACCATCCCGGCTACCTTTCGCCTAAAGACGTGTACGATCATATGAGCGAGAAGTATCCGAGCGTGAGCTTCGATACGGTCTATCGCAACTTGCGAATGATGAATGAAATGGGCGTGTTGGAGCAGTTTTATTTTATGGATGGCGGTTTGAAGTTCAGGGCAAATTGCTTGGATCATCATCATCATCATTTAATTTGCATTAATTGCGAGAAGACGCTTACGTTCGATTATTGTCCCATGGATAACGGAGTCGACCTTCCCGGAAACTATAAGATCGTGAATCATCGCTTTGAAATCTATGGCTTGTGCGAAAACTGCCAACATTAATCAACCAAATTGACAGGGTAACGGGCTTCCTGTTATTCTCATCTCATATCGTAATTATTACACAAAGGTGCGGGTGGTCAGGCTGAAAACATCTTCTATTGCGAGCACATGGAAGATGAACGCGACATTCGGCGGCGTTATCGCGATCATCGTTCTGGTTTCTCTTCATCCAACTCTTCTAAGCGGCTTTTCCTTACATTTGGGGGCGGAGGTGCATACGTTTAAGACGATGTTGATCAGCATCGTACTTGAAGCCCTTCCGTTTTTGTTGCTGGGCGTGTTCGTCTCTTCGTTTATGCATGTATTCATTCCGGAAGCCTGGTTTCGCAAATTGATTCCGAGAAATCCGATCTTAGGCGTAGTCGTTGCATGCTTATTGGGGATTATTTTCCCGATTTGCGAGTGCGGGCTCATTCCGATCGTTAGGAGACTCGTAGCCAAGGGAATGCCGCTATACGCGGGCGTCGTATTTATCCTAGTCGGACCGATCGTGAACCCGATCGTATATTCGGCAACATACACTGCGTTCAGGACGAAGCCGGAGATGGTGTACGCGCGGATGGGACTGGCTATCGCTGTCGGCGCGGTTATTGGCTTGATTATCTATTACTTCGTGAAGAGTAATCCGATTCGTAACACGAGGGAAGCCGTCATTAGCTCATCACCCCATACGCATTCACGAAGTCGCTTCGTCGAAATGTTTGAACATGCCGGCGGAGAGTTTTTCGATATGGGAAAGTACTTAATTTTGGGTTCATTCATTACGGCCGCGATTCAGGCGTTCGTATCGCGATCCGATCTCGTAGGCGTCGGTCAAGGAGAGTTCGGCTCGCATTTCTTTATGATGGGATTTGCGTTCATTCTTTCCTTGTGCTCAACTTCGGATGCCTTTGTGGCTTCCTCGTTCGCAAGTACGTTCTCCGCAGGATCTCTTCTTACGTTTCTTGTTTTCGGACCCATGCTGGATTTCAAGAGTACGCTCATGTTATTGTCCTTGTTTAAGACCAGATTCGTGCTGTATCTTGCAGCACTGATCGCCATTCTCGTATTCATCGGCGCATGGATGCTTGGAAATCATTATTTGAGTTAAGTAGGAAGCGAAGGGGGCGTCTTGATGGAAGAAAAGCGTAGTTTGTTACCGCATTATTTAATTCGCGCGGCCATATTAGGTTGTTTCTCCTGGTACATCGTACATCTCGTCAAGGCGGACAAGCTGCAATATTATATTGTTCCCAGGATGATTCCTTACGTCAAATACGGGGCGATGGCCTTATTCCTGCTTGCAGGTTTCTATCTCTATTTAGCCATACAAAAAGGCGGCAGCAGCAACGAGGAGGATTGCGGTTGCGGACACGAGCCGCCGAGGTCCATCTTCCGGAACGGGTTGATTTATGGATTGTTTGCCATTCCATTGCTTCTAGGCGTAGCGTTACCCGATCGTATTATGGGTAGCGAAGTCGTAGCGGTCAAAGGCATGAATTTGAACGTAGCAAATGTATCCGAACGACCTTCCGTTACAGCGGACTCAATCCCACCTTCAGCTTCTACGGAACCGCTCGTAGAAGCGAACACGACGCCCGAAGAGCTGAATCGGAATGTTCTTGAACAATCGCCACAAGCGGGCAATAATCGAAATATGAACGACGAACTGGATAAGCTGTTCCCTGCGGACGAGTTCAGCATCGATTACGCGGAGTTGGGCAAAAAACTATATAAACGGGATGTTATTAACGTCAAAACCGTCGGATACCTTGAATTGCTAACGATGCTTGATCTATTTAAAGACAACTTTATCGGAAAAGATATTCATATCAGCGGTTTCGTATACCGGGAGAACGACATGAAGATAGACCAGTTCGTCGTGTCGCGGATGGCCATGCAATGTTGCTCGGCCGATGCGATGCCATACGGCTTCTTGGTCCAATCGCCAAATGGCGCATCTTTGAAGAAAGATACGTGGATAACGATGACTGGAAAGTTATCGACTACGAATTATAGGGGAAACGAAATTATTCAACTCGAAGCCCAAAAAATAACCGTTATTGAAGCACCCAATGATCCTTATGTGTATCCATATTATGACGATTTTGATGATTTGGCCAAAGAATAAATAATCGAGGTCTCTATAGCTCTAACGAGTCAGTTCAATGAAGGGCTTAATTGATATACTTAAAATTAGTCATTCAAGCTGAAGATGAGGAGAGTCGCTCCATGTCAGGCAAAGCCAAATCAAAGCCCAAAGCGATCGTACAAGCGAAGAAGTCAAATCCTGCAAAAGCGCTTGTCCTGTATACGACTACGATTCTTGTTCTGTTCGCGGCCATCTTCTTCATTAACCGTGCGAATAACGGACCAGAGGAAGCCGCTCGATTAACCGAACTTCCTTCGATCGTTGACCAACCCGTAATCGGTAGCGAGCAGGCTAAAGTCTCAATCATCGAGTTCGGAGATTACAAATGCCCGGCCTGCAAACAGTGGAGCGCCAACGTCTATCCGATTTTGAAATCCCAATATATCGACTCGGGTCAAGTAAAGCTTGCCTTTATCAATACGTTGTTCCATGGAGCAGAATCGACCCTGGGCGCCATTGCGGGTGAAGCCGTGCTTAAGCAAAATAAAGAAGCTTTCTGGGAATTCAACGAAGCGATGTTCGCGGCGCAACCGACATCCGATCATGATTCCGAATGGATAACCGAGCAGAAAATAGCGGAGATCGCAAATTCAATTCCGACGAATATCGATATAAAGAAGCTAGCCGATGATGTAACGAATCGGTCGACATCGCCACAACTCGATATCGACACGGGTATCGTCACGAAATACCGGATTAACCAAACGCCTACGTTGCTTATTAATGGCATTAAAGTCGTAAATCCGTTCGACCTCGAAGAGATTAAGTCTATTATCGACAAGGAAATCGGCGGTGCTCGGAATGAGTAGAAGGTTAATCGCCCTGCAGCCTTACCTGCTATATTTCGCTTGGGTCGTGTCAGTCATCGCAACATTAGGAAGCTTATACTTCAGCGAAATTCGGGGGTATGTTCCTTGCGAGCTTTGTTGGTACCAAAGAATATTCATGTACCCTTTGAGCATCCTTCTGGGAATCGCCGCATATAGGGGAGAGACGTCCATAAAGAAGTACGTTCTTCCTTTAAGTATCATTGGAAGCACGATCTCCATCTATCATTACATGTTGCAAAAGATACCGGGCTTTCATGAGATTAAACCTTGTACGAACGGAGTGCCTTGTAACGTTGACTATATGGATTGGCTCGGATTTATTACGATTCCATTGCTAGCGTTGATTGCTTTTGTGCTCATTATTGTATTCCTGCTTTTCGTTAGGCAGCATGAGACTGAATAGGTACGAAGTTACATCGGACGATGTCGGCAATGAATATTGGTCAAGCGCCTATACATACTCTAGGGAGAAGAGCGAATTTCAAGGGGGGAATGCTAGTGCCCGATGAATTTGTCGCGCGATCTTTAGAAGAGCTTAGGTTTTGGTCGAGAATAATGAAGGAACATTCATTATTTCTTAGATTGGGATTTCGATGTGAAGATACGCAATTAATTAATGAGGCTAACCAGTTTTATGCGCTTTTTGAATCAATCGAGAACAGGGCAAATAACTTTACTATAGGAACAGATCCTAACGTGATCAAAAGGTTTAATGAAGAAGTTCATCAAGCGGTATCTTATATTTGGGTATTCAAGCGAAAGGTACTTGGATTAATTCTGACATGCCAGCTTCCTGGCGCCAATAATTTCCCTTTATTAGTGGATCATGTAAGCAGAGAAGCAAACTACTTCAGGAATCGATTGATGGAATTAAATCAGGGCAGATTGGAACCACTGCCTGATGCCATTATTGACGAGAATGTGTTTTTTTTGAGAATTATGGCCGATCATGCGAAGTTTATCAGCCATTTACTTGACCCTTCTGAACGAAAACTGGTTGAACAGGCTAACAATTTTAGTCAAGAATTCAACCAATTGTTATTCCAAGCGAAGGATCTGGAATCTATGCGTCCCCAATCGCAAACGAAACCGCTTCTTGATCAATTCCTGGATCAGAATAGAGTTTCGGTAACCTCTCTTCGCGACTTTAAGAAAACTGCACGCGATCTAATCGAAGCTTGTCGAATTAAGAGTATCATTCATCCTTTATTGGCGGATCATGTGTTTCGCGAAGCCGAACATTTCTTATTCATTATTGATATGTTTGAGAACAGTCTCACAACAGGAAGACCCGCGCAAGCAGTACATCGCTTGTAAGACGTTAGAAAGAGGTACAGTCCGGAACCGCTCGACATGGAAATCAGTTCCTCCGAGGACGCGAATTGCCAGTATCGAAATTAAAGAAGTAACTGAACAGCGCGGAATCCGGGATTCATCTGGGATTTCGCGCTTTTTTCTTGATCAGAGAATGACAAGAACAAGTTTTATAAAAGAAAAGGTGGTTTCGCCCTGCAAATTAGTCCAAGCCTTTCCTCGGAATCAATCATAGAATATATCAATTCTAAAGAAAGGGTGGATATAATGGCAAACACTGATGTAAGGCTCCAACTTTTTTCGGGCTTTAATTTTACAAATCGTCGGATTGTTCTTAGACGTGGAGGTGTAGCCATTCGAGATTTGGGAGCATTTCGTTTTAATAACGTCCTTTCCAGTTTCCGTCTAAGAAATGTTTCAACCACAGATTCCGTGACGCTAGTTTTGTTTTCACTAATTAACTTTCAGGGATCCATTCGCGTATTTCGCGGAGCCCAAAGCGTGTCGAATTTGGGTAATTTCAATAATTTAACTTCTTCTTTAATTTTAGTAGGACGCAACCTTACAAATTCCCAGATTCAACAAATTCAAATTACCGGTATCCCGCCTCGTGATGTTTTAGTTATCAGACAATAAAAGATAAGTTAAAAAGGCACTGGTATGTGCCTTTTTTTCATACATGTAGCAGGACCCCCGATATAGGCATATGTTGTGGTATCAGAACATCCAGAATTCTGAATGCAATGAATGCTGAAGGACGGGATATCGTGAAACCCACTTACGGAAGTTATACCGAATGCGAATCGATTCCGATTTACTATCCTCCGCAGTATCAGCCGCAGCAGCCCGGGATCGAATCCATCATGGTCCCAAGACCCGTATCCGAAAACCCCGCTTATGTCGGAAGCGGGAAGCTGCGCGATAAAGTAGCGATTATCACGGGCGGGGACAGCGGGATCGGTAGAGCCGTGGCATACGCGTTTGCGAAAGAAGGAGCGGACCTCGTCGTTGTCTATTACAACGAACACGGAGACGCTCAGGAGACGCAGGCGAGAATCAATCAATTGGGCCGGAGGTGCCTGACGATCGCAGGCGATATCGGCGAAGAGACGTTCTGCAGTCATGTTGTCGAACAGACCATCCGAACTTTCGGGCGAATCGACTGCCTAATCAACAATGCGGCGGTGCAATATTATCAGGAAAGCATTGAAGGCATTACGCGCGAACAGCTTGAACGGACTTTTCGAACAAATATCTTTGCGATGTTTTATTTGACCAAGGCGGCGCTTCCTTACTTAAAACCGGGAAGTACGATCATCAATACCTCTTCCGAAACCGCCTATGTCGGATTCAAAGGGTTGATCGACTATTCGGCGACAAAAGGCGCGATCACCACGTTTACGCGTTCATTAAGCATGTCGATGATCGACCGCGGAATCCGGGTTAACGCCGTTGCTCCGGGCAGAGTATGGACGCCGCTTCAACCGTCATCACTGCCTCCGGCGCTATATATGTCGGCCGGCTACGATCATCCTATGGGAAGGGACGCCCAGCCGTGGGAACTTGCGCCGGTATACGTCTACCTCGCATCTGACGATTCGACCTATGTGATGGGGCAGGCCATTCATGTGAACGGGGGTTCGTATTTCGGTCAATGAAGAAGCTCGCTCAATCTGAGCGGGCTTTAAAACTTTGCATCCGATACATTTCAAGTTGACAATAATTAACCTCTTATTATATAACATGTGTATTATACATCAATTGATTCATACACGATGAGGGGTGAACCTTGTGCAGAGGGATCAAGTTTTGCAATTAAGAGATACCGTTCAACAATTCATCAGGTCTTTCGGACTTCTGGAACAAACGACAACACCCTGCGGTTTTTCGATGTCTTTATCCCAAGTGTTTGCTATTCAAGAGCTGGAGAAGCAAACCTTAACGATTACGGAACTCGCGGAAAGACTGCGACTGGAGAGAAGTTCGGTCAGCCGATTGGTTGATGGACTTGTTAAAGGCGGATTTGTCAGCAGGGAATTAAACGAGAATAATCGCCGAGAAGTTCTTCTTGACTTAACGGAAAAAGGAACGAGTTCTATTCGAAGAGTGCGTGAACAGTCTGTACAATTTTATAACGACATCCTTGAGAACCTTTCTGAAAATGAGCAAATGATGTTTTATAACAGTTTGAAAAAATTTACGGATTCACTTATTAAAGTGAGGAGAGCTTAGAATGAATCATCAACATGATCATAAGAATGAAGCTGCCTCAGCGGTAGCAACCTCCATTTCCTCGATTATTTTCTCGTTTTTAGCGTCCTCTCATCACTGGCTTCACACAGGGATTCTAATTATTATGGGAAGTTCAACGAATATGATGGCCACCATGTCCGGGGTTATATGGCTGAGAAGAACGATGATACTAGTTACCCTTATAACGTTGGCTTATTCCGTTTATCGACTGCCGAGACATAAGTACATGCCGATATGGATGAAATGGCTGACTGTTTTATCATTAATCGTTTCTTTTGGTTTGATTGTATACACCTTAATAAACTTTGGTTGGTAAGGGAGGTTGGAGAAGATGAAGGTAAAGTCTTGAACAAAGACACCATCGCAACCTGATATTGACATCTCCGTCCCCTTTATTTATTATTCAATTAAATAATTGAATATAGAGAAAGAGGAGATTTCTTGTCTCGAATAAACGGAAGGGCATTTAAGGACGCATTATATCCTCAGTTCGCGCGAATCGGGAAATGTTTATCCAGCGATAAGCGTTTGGAATTACTGAACCTGTTGTCCCAAGGTCCCAAATCAGTGGAAAAACTCGCGCAGGGAACCGAAATGACAATCGCCAACGTATCGCGTCATCTACAAATCATGTCCGACGCCAGGCTGGTTAAACATCGAAAAAAAGGGACGTTTGTATTTTATGAACTTGCCGATTCTTCGGTTGCCGATTTTTTACTTTCGCTTTGGAAACTGTGCGAACGTCAACTTGCGGATGTTCAGAAAATCAAAGAAGATTTTCTAGATCGCTTTGAGGATACGCATACCTTGACGCTAGAAGAATTCGTCGAGAAACGGGATCGCGGTGAAATTGTATTGTTGGATGTTAGGCCAGTAGAAGAGTATGAAGCCGAACATATCCCGGGTGCCATTTCATTTCCCATTGATGATTTAGAATCCGAGCTTAATCAACTAAACAAGGATGTCGAGATCGTTGCTTATTGCAGAGGACCCTATTGCGTGTATTCCGCTCAAGCGGTTTCCAGGCTTCGAAGCGAAGGCTATTCTGCCTACCGGATCGAGGAAGGAGTGCATGAATGGCGCCAATACAGCCAGAACGTTCATTAGATCGGATTTACCTGGACTACAATGCAAGTACGCCGATTGATCCTGAAGTATGGAAGGAAATGGAGCCGTGTTTCGTTGACTACTTTGGCAATCCTTCATCGGCTCACTGGGCTTCCGAAGGGCTTCACGATTCCATTGAATCGGCCCGTTCGAAGGTTGCCGCACTGTTAAGATGTGCTGCAGACGAAATTGTGTTTACTAGCGGAGGCAGCGAGGCGAACAATCAAGCGATAAAAGGAATCTTTTTCGCCCTGCGAATCCGCGGCAACCATATCGTCACCACGAAAATAGAGCACCCGTCCGTGACGGAGCCCATTGCATTTCTCGAGAAATTAGGAGCCGATGTGACCTATGTCGATGTAGATGAGTATGGGTTCGTATCGCCTGAAGCTATTGAAAAAGCGATCACGGACAAAACGATTTTGATCACCGTGATGCATGCGAACAATGAAGTCGGAACCCTTCAACCGATCGCGGAAATTGCCAGGATCGCACGCGAGTACGGCGTTTATTTGCATACCGACGCGGCCCAATCCATTGGAAAAGTTCCCGTCGACGCGGAAGAACTAGGCGTCGATATGCTCTCCATTGCCGGACATAAGATATATGCTCCGAAAGGCGTCGGAGCGTTATATATTCGCAAAGGAACCGCCATTGAACCTTTCGTGCATGGTGCCGGACATGAATCCGGCCGAAGAGCCGGCACGGAAAATGTTCCTTATCTCGTCGGTTTAGGAAAAGCGGCGGAGCTTGTGCATGTTCGTAAAGCTTCAGGGTACAATGGCGAATTAGGGAAACGCTTCTGGAGAGAGCTCAAAGACCATTTTCACAGCCGCGTGTCTCTAAACGGTCATCCGGATGATAGGCTTCCTAATACCTTCAACATTAATTTCCACGGATTCAGCGGACAAGAAGTGCTCCGTCTACTCCCTGAAATCGCCGCATCCACCGGTTCGGCCTGTCACACCGGTATAACCGCATTATCTCCGGTTCTGAAAGCGATGAAAGTTAAAGAGGAATTCGGAAAAGGCGCAGTCCGTTTCAGCCTCGGGAGGTACACGACCGAGAATGAAATCATGACCGCTATACGACTAATTTTCCGGTGCGCGTGCACTTGCCGAAAAAACAGGAGCTAAATATATTCTTCATCGTTCGGCACATACCGCTTTTGATTTCGTGCCGGTCGAAGACGGAGATGAGATCACTGCCGGTAATACCGTTATCAAAGTGCTGCATACGCCCGGTCATACGCCGGAACACATCAGTCTTGTCGTGACGGATCGAGCCAGAGGGGATGAGCCTTGGTTTGTTCTAACGGGACATACGCTTATGGTCGGTGACGTAGGGAGAACCGAACTGGCTTCGGAAAAAGAAGTAGGAGCAGGGCAGCTGCATGCCAGCCTTTTCACTAAGATCCTTCAGCTACCGGATGAAATTGAAGTGTACCCGGGCGCTTATTCCGGTTCTGTCTGCGGAAGAAGTTTAAGCGGTAAACCATCGTCGACGATCGGGTTCGAGGGAAAATACAATAAGGCTCTTCGGATAAAAGAAAAAGATCGATTCGTATCGTTCATGACCGAAAACATCCCTGAACCTCCAGAGGGCTTTCAAGACATCCGGGCATATAATTCCGGACATCGAAAGGATCGGCCATGAATCGAGTTGGAATCGCTCCGATTCACGGTATTCGGCAAAATGCTTTGGCATTTACGATGCTTATCGCGGTCAATCTGTTCGTCGGTTCCATGGTGGGAATGGAAAGGACCATTCTGCCGCTGATCGGCGAAGAGGAGTTCCAGCTTGCATCGGCAAGCGCAACATTGTCCTTTATTATTTCATTTGGATTCTCGAAGGCGATCGTCAATTATTTTGCAGGGGCACTGGCCGAAAGATTCGGCAGAAAAAAGGTTCTGCTTACCGGCTGGATGATCGGTTTTTTGGTTCCGCTGCTTGTCATTTTCGCGCAATACTGGTGGGTTATCGTTGTTGCCAATATTTTTCTGGGCGTTAATCAAGCCTTGACCTGGTCCATGACGGTTAATATGAAAATCGATTTGGTAAAACCGAATGAAAGAGGACTGGCCATCGGGCTTAATGAAGCAGCCGGTTATATCGGTCTTTCCGCAGCGGCGGCAATATCGGGATATGTAGCGTCCATTTACTCGTATCGACCGGAGCCTTTTATTTTAGGCCTCGGTTTTGCTTTTATCGGGTTTATTTTGTCAATAGGAGTAAAATCAACCGAAGCTTATTTGAGCTTGCAACGCGTTTCTTCGATACAACCGGTTTATCACTCTAAAGGTACGATTTTCAAAATGGTCACTTGGCGTAATCGTACGCTTTCAAGCTGCAGTATTGCAGGAATGGCCACCGATTTAAAAGACGGATTGGCTTGGGGGCTGTTTCCGTTGTTTTTATCCGATCGCGGACTAAACATTGGCGAGATAGGCTTAGTTGTCTCCGTTTATCCGACAACGTGGGGAGCCTTTCAACTGGTCACGGGATACATGAGCGATCGATGGGGAAGAAAGCCGCTAATCGTTACAGGAATGATTCTGCAAGCAATTGCTCTGATTTGGATAGCTTGTTCCGATGCGCTTGGAGAATGGATCATAGGAGCTTTCGCATTGGGGCTCGGAACGGCATTGGTATATCCGACATTGCAAGCCTCCATCAGTGATGTAGCAGAACCTACATGGAGAGCATCGGCTATGGGAGTGTATCGATTCTGGAGAGATTGCGGGTATGCATTTGGAGCTCTGTTGGCAGGTCTTATCGCGGACATCGTGAGTCCTCAGTGGACCATTGCTATCTTGGCTTCGATCCCCTTGGCTGCAGCTTTCCAATCCATGATAAGAATGAAGGAAACGCTTATGTCGGAGGACGAGAACATACATCGTATGGGAACCGTGTAATCCGCGGCACCCGCGGAACCTGTATAATGAGAACAAGAGCCCTGAGAATTCCAGGGCTCCTTCATTCATTTACTGCATGGATCTGAAAGGTGCGTTCATTCCGGCGTTAGTCGTGTTAAAGTTGTTGTAGGGTTGAGTAAAGCTTGGATTAGCAGCATGGATTGGATTGCTGCTTTGCGCGAAGGAAGTGTTGAATTGGACTTGAATCAACTGTTCGACTTGTCTGCACATATTGGAAACTTGCTGTAGTTGCTGGATTGCAGTTTGATGTCCTTGCAAAGCAGTTTGAATCAATTGAGAAGCTTTTTGTTCTCTTTGGGCTAATTCTTCTAGGCGTTGAGCATTTTGTTGTTCCTGCTGGAGAAGCATTTGGTAATTTTGACTGGCTTGTTGGGTTTGGCTTACAAGCTGTTGAATGATTTGTTCGCATTGATGTAGAGATTGGCTGATCTGGCTGTTTGCAAATTGCATGTTTGGTTCCTCCTTTAATTTAAGAACAGAATTTATAATCCCTTAGAGGAGGAACATTATGCATAGAACGGTTATTTTATTTCGGACGCTTGATAAAACAACACCTGACAGGTGACAAGATCTTCCGATTGTCGACGGTTCCATCATTCAGCAGCCACTTTAGCGATACATTATCCTAGGTTTAATTTCATAAACTTATGTAGGAAATAAACAAGGGGTATGCCCATGACAAATGAAGATCTCGCAAAGTCTTTTCCCGTCACTTTTGAAGATTGGGAGAACAGGGCACGTACGATTTTACCCGTAAGTTCGTTCGATTATATCACAGGCGGTGCAGGCTCAGAGGAGACCATGCGTGCGAACAGGACTGTATTCCTCCGTTGGCATATTCAACCCCGGGTACTTAGTGATGTATCCAAACGGGACTTAACGGTCACATTATTTGGTCGTACATTCCCTGCCCCATTTCTCCTCGCCCCCTTGGGTATACAGGGTGTTACTCATCCCGAAGCGGAATTGGGTTCTGCAAGGGCGGCATCACGCTTGGGGATACCGTTCATACTGAGTACAGTTGCATCACGAACGATTGAACAGGTGGCTTATGTTATGGGCGGTGCGCCTCGCTGGTTTCAACTGTTTTGGCCAACAGATAATGACGTTATGGTGAGTTTGGTTCGCCGGGCGGAAAAGGCTGGATACTCAGCTATCGTCTTAACGGTCGATACTGCTGCAGGATTTGGTTGGAGGCCAAGGAGTATCCGCAACCATTTTTATCCCTTTCTCTTCGGTGAAGGCATGGCTAATTTCATATCAGACCCTGTCTTTCGTTCCAAGTTGAAACAACCGCCGGAGAAGGATATGTACGCCGCGATTATGCAATTCCTTAAAATCATTTGGAATCCCGCTTTATCTTGGGAGAACCTAACTTTCCTGCGCAAACTAACAAAACTCCCTATATTGCTGAAAGGAATCCTTAATCCCAATGATGCTGAACTGGCCCTGCAACTTGGGATGGATGGAATTGTGGTGTCTAATCATGGAGGTCGACAGCTTGATGGAGAGATTGCGGCTCTAGAGGCGTTGCCAATGATTTGCGATTGCATCCAAGGAAGGATTCCAGTACTAATGGACAGCGGAATTCGCGGCGGCGCTGATGTCCTCAAAACTATAGCGCTTGGGGCAACGGCGGTTCTGATAGGGCGCCCATATATCTACGGATTGGCTGTTGCAGGAGAGAAAGGGGTTCATCAAGTGATAAGAAATCTAATTGCCGATATCGATATATCGCTAGCAAACACGGGGAGAAAATCCATAGCTGAAATTGATCGATCTCTGCTAGTACAGGCTCAAATAGGTAATAAAATTTAAGCCGAGAATCGACTAATCAAGAACGGAAGTAGGTAAGGAGCATTGAAATGGACTATACTTGCGTCTTATTTTATTACAGCCGGAATTCTCGTTCTTAAGCGACAATCGATATTACATTGGCTTCAGACGGATACTTCATGGATTGATGAATTCCTTTTGTTCTTGATCGCTTTTCTTGTCGCTCTTGTTCCTGCGATTCCATATGGAGTCGTAGCTGCATTGTTCGGTGCCAAGTACGGCTTGCTTGCCGGGAGCCTTATCAACCTGAGCATTTCGAGTTCAGCTGCAATTAGCTTATTCTTGTTGGTTCGCTACGTTTTCAGCCCTAGGAAACGAGAGAAAGCTTCTAATATGAAAGGCTTCTCGAGATTAACGAAGTTAACGGAGCGGACTCCATTCGTAACGATCATGATTGCTCGAATGTTGCCTGTCGTTCCCGCTCAAGTCGTAAATGTATTTGCAGCACTTACCCGTATGAGCATCGTTACTTATTTAGCGGCAACGATTGTAGGAAAACTCCCTTTTATCGTAATGACAACTCAAATCGGATATCGACTATCCGGATCGTTCCATTGGAAAGATATCTTATACATAATATGCATTTATGGCGGTTTTCTGCTGATCGTAGGCGCAATCTATAAATTGTGTTCGCCAACGGCTATCAAAAACAGATAACGAGCAACTCCTTTAAAGAAAAAGGCCCGCAATTATGCGGGCTTTATGACGTTAGAGTGATTTTAACTTTTTCAAACTACAATACGAACGATCCGATAATTCCGCCAAGGATTCCTGTCAGGATGACCGATCCAAGAATAATGGCCAAGATTTTGCGCGGGAACGATTTGGCGACCATGAGCAACGAAGGCAGGCTGATGGCAGGAAGCACCAGCAGTAGTGCGGCAACGGGACCCGTACCGATGCCGGCCGACAGGAATGACTGCACGATCGGGATTTCTGCGGCGGTTGGAATGACGAAGAATGAACCCGCAACCGCGAATAGAACGAGTATCGCAAAACCGGATCCTTCCGTAACGGGGAACATCCAAACCTTCATGGCCCCCAACAACAGAACGGCCGCCAAATACGCCGGTACCACTTGTAACACCATGAGGCCCAAGCTCTTTGCCCATCGGGTCACGAAGGAACCGGATTCGCCGGCAGGCAGTTGCAGCAGCGACTGCATTTCCTTCGGCGTCTCATCTTCATTGCCCCTCATCAATCGGTTGACGAGATAGCCGGTTCCGAACGTCAGCAAGACGCCGAGCACGATCCGTAGAACGGTGAATTTCCAAGATAACACGAACGTCATGAAGACTAGAGTCGCCGGGTTCAGCAGCGGATTTCCGAGCCAGAACGCGATCGCGGCGCCTGCCGATATATTTTTGCGACGCAATCCCGCGGCGACCGGGGCGGCGCAGCACGAGCACATCATGCCCGGCAGGGAAGCGAGTCCTCCGTAAAAAACGCTTTTGAATCGATTGCCTCCGAGCACGCGCTCTAGCCAGCGCACCGGGATGAGCACCTGTACAAGCGATCCCAGAAGGATTCCCAGCACGGCGGCTTTCCATACGGACTTAAAGTACTTCTTCGCGTATTCCGTGGCGCCGCTCCACGTCGGAGTCCCGGCTTGGCCGACCGGGTCGCCGAGAATCGAAGAACCGATCGAGTGCGTATCCGCCGATGTCAGCGCTTTATGGTAATAGGGCCACCATTTGACGTACATCAATCCCGCGGCCGCAATCAGGAGGAAGATCAAGACCAACGCGATCGTTTTCGCGATATTATTGGTTTCGGGCCTTATGCTTAGCGCGCTCATTTCCGACATGCGTAAATTCCCTCCTACTTATCAAATTTTAAATGTTGTATTGTTCATTTGAGATTCAAGAACATCATAGTCACTTCTTTAATATTTATCATGTGTTTTTAGAACCTCTCTATTCTTTATTTTAGGCTGAGTTCAGCGTGAATGTTGCTTAGAAACAACGTAGTTGGAATATTTAACTGTAAAATGTGCATGAAAAAAGATACGTGGTAAGGCCTTTGCATGAATTATATGCAAAAGGTGCACTTCATTTTGCGGATTTCAACTGATGCAGGATGAATCTGGTGAAATTAATGTATGTATTACATCTATTTCACCAGATATCTGATTTTTAGCCGAAATAACTGCATGTTTTATAGTTCATTTGTCTGTCATTAAGCCACAACAGAGTGGAACTCAGCCATATTTTATTTAAGTCAGCTTTAGAAATTGTTAACCTTCTATAGAGGCAGTGCCTAACAATTATATATGGTCAATAGAATAAATAATACTCTTGACTTAAAGTGCACTATAACATTTGAGCTTTGAAAGCAATCAAATGTTTACATCTGGAGGATGAATAAATTGAAAATCAAAACGATTCTCATTGAGCCCGGAGCATTCCGTACCAACTGGGCAGAGATTGCACTGAAATCATCCGAGACGGATTCTTCCGAATACGACGCAAACCGGAAGTGAATATAACTGCAATCCGATTAAGACTCTGCTCATTCATATGCAGAGTCTTTTTCTTTTTCCGACAGCGCCGACGAATGAAGACATATTATACAAGCATGTAACATATATCGAACATAACGGCATTTAATGAAAATTCGAATGATGCGAAAAGCAGACGGGTTATCTCGCAAACGAAGGGATTTGGAAGAATGAGAATCTATATCGGGAATAGCCCGATGAAAATTCCTATGTGCCCACCTCCGCCAGTATATAGGAATGAACAGTGGATACCATTAACTTCGCTTGAGGATATGCAGGAAACGGATTACGATGTGCTCATCGTTGGCAGCGGTGCAGGAGGGGGAGCCGTTCTCTGGAGATTGATGAATCAAATCGGCGGCAGCGGCAAACGTATAGGGATCGTCGAAAGAGGCGGACTGTTATTGCCGACGCATGCGCAGAATATCGCGACAATGAACGGAGAACGGTTTGATAAATATTTTTCAAGCGCCGCCGCAATCCCTCCTCGGTATCCATCCCCGCAAATATACGCCCTTGGGGGAAGAACCTTGTTTTGGGCAACGGTTAGTCCACGGATGCATGCTGCCGATCTCGCAAGCTGGCCAGTCCCGCTTAAGGAAATGGACATTTACTACGGCATTGCGGAAAAGGTGATGAGCGTCACCCAGAACTTTACGAAACGAGCCTCTCTCACGCAGATCCTTCTAAATCGTCTTCAGAAAGACGGTTTTCCCGATGCGACGGATGAACCGTTGGCCATCAATCTCGAATCGATCAACCAATATGGAGTCGTTAATTCCAATCCCTATTTCAGCTCTCTTGTTTTTTTCGCCCAGGCTTTGAATAGTCCTTTCGATTTAGCGGTTAATGCCCGTGCCGTTGAAGTGCTTACGGAAAAAGACAGAGTCGTCGGCGTCAAGGTCATGTCACCTGAGAAGAAATCGTATTTTCTTAAAGCCAAAAAAGTGGTTTTGTCGGCAAGTACGTTCGGAACGACGCAAATCTTGCTCAACTCAGGCCTTAGAAACAGCGCGATCGGTCATTATATGACGATCCATTCCAGGGTGTTTGGCAAGGGGATCGCGAACCGGAACGAGTTCCCGGAGGCTCTTGGACCGCTTCATATTCTGATTCCGGGCACGGAGGATCGTTCCTATCAAATCCAGATTTGGGGGCCGGGGGCATACCCTACGGTTCAGTATCAAGTCGAACCCTTGAAAAGGGAATGGGAGATCTCTTTTTACGCTTCAGGCAGGGTCGAATCCCGGTTCGGTAATCAAGTTACGCTGCATCCATTCAAACGTGACGAGTACGGAGTACCGGAAATCCAAATCGATTTTTCTTTCAACGAACAGGACGAAGCCGTTATCCGACAAATGGGAGAAGGCGTAAAACGTGCTGCCAAAGCGATGGGAACCCCTTTGGTTTCAAAGGATGGCCAGCCGCCCATATGTCTATGGCGTCCCGGAATGGAGCTTCATGAAATGGGAACGTGCCGCATGGGCGAGGACCCGTCTGACTCATCGACTGACCGATACGGCCAGGTTTATGGCGTACAAGGACTTTACGTGGCGGACAACAGCGTCATTCCGACCAGCGGCACCGCCAATCCCACGCTTACTACCGTAGCATTGGCGATACGCACGGCGGATCATATCATCCGACAGTTGAAATAACGTTATGTCGGCAAGGAGAGAGCCCATGCGATTCATTCGATTTGGCAGTGAATGGTGGGACGTAACCAAGATGCCTCCAGGGTTGGAGCTGTACACTGTTCGCGACGAGCTCAAGCGAGATTATTGGGGAACACTCAAGAAAGTAGCGGACATGGGGTATCAATTGGTGGAATTCGCTATGGGTTATGGCGGCATTCCAGCCAATCAAATGAAGAGGGGTCTGAATGACCTCGGTTTGAAGACGGTTTCCACTTTGGTGCTAATTGAGGATCTGGAAAACGACTTGCACCATCAGCTTGATTATGCCGATACGATCGGCGTCCGTTACATCAGTACGTTTCTTCCTCCGGAAAGGTTCAAAGATGAAGCTGCGATTCAAGAGTCCGTCTCTACTTTGAAGAGGATAGGACGGGAGGTTAAACGCCGAGGAATGAAGTTTCTGTATCATCCCCACGCTGAAGAATATGAAATCAGAAACGGAAAACGAGTGATCGACCGATTGCTTGAAGGCATCGGCACTGATTTGATGCAGTTGGAGCTGGACCTGTACTGGGCGAAGAAGGGGGGCTTGGACCCTAAGGAAGCCCTGTTGACTTACAAAGGCTTATCGCCCCTTATTCATGTTAAGGATATGGATCGAGAGGGCGGCTTCACGGAGGTCGGCCGCGGCACAATTGACTGGCCGCCGATTTTCCGCATTCTTCATGAAGTAGGAGTGGAATATTTCTTCGTAGAGCAGGATACGAGCCCGCATCCATTGGAAAGCGCGAAAGCGAGCCTAGATTATTTAGTTTCCATGCAAGCGATTACTTCAACTATGCTTAAAAAAGCTTGAAATATCAGGCTTTTTTTTATGTGGGAAGATTTGTGTCACAAGAAAATGCACATTTGGGTGGAACGCAAACGACGATTTGTCAACAAACTTTTTTGCCTAAGCAAACTGTCAATGCCATCATAAAGACTTTCCTGGAGAAAGGAATCATTGTGTTGACGGAGATGGATTCTGATCGTCGAAACAAGGTAATCCGACTCACAGAATCCGGGAAAGAATATACCGAGAAAATCATTCTCAAGACGAAAAATGCGGAATATTCGGCGGTAGAGAAACTGGAACCTGAACAAAGAAGATCTCTAATCGAGAACACAAAACTCTTTAGGGACAATCTCCGAGATTGTATGCGCGGGGAGTGACTGGTTACCGCAAGTGACGAAACGACGAGCACTCGCGGGATCTCTTCGCATTAATTGAACGAGCATAAGGGGAATGCAAAATGGAAATGAAATCAGTTAGGACAGATAAGCTTGATATTGCTTACTTAGAGAATGGCCCCAAAGATGGTCCTACAGTTTTATGCCTGCACGGCTTCCCCGATACGGCTGAGTCCTACCGAGAAGTGATGGAGCTTTTAGCCATCAAAGGATACAGAACGCTAGCACCTTTCGTGCGCGGCTTTTTGCCAACGAAATTCCTAAGCGAGAAGACTTCCAGAGCGGGAGATTTTGCAGCCCTCGGACAGGATGCACTCGATTTTGTCGACGCTCTTGATTTGAAGGACCTTATGGTTATTGGTCAGGATTGGGGATCACCAACGGCCGAGGTCGTTGCAAGCTTCAGACCCCAACGAATAAAGAGGCTTTTAAAGTTAAATTGGCACGGCGTCTTTTCTATGAACGAAATGATGATGGCACAAGAATTTAAATATTCTCAGTTTAAAACTCTTTGGTACGTCTTTCTTCTCAATACTAAAATGGGCGAAATGATTCTGGACTACGACAGGCAAGGATTTGCTAAAGCTCTTTGGGCGGAATGGTCATCGAGTTGGAGTCGAGAAGAGAGAGAAAATGCTCTCCTTGCTGTTTCACGGGCCTTCGAGCATGATGATTTCAAAAAAGTCACACTTAGTGCTTACCGCGCGAACATTTCAGAGTCGGAGATAGATCCAGATCACATTGAACTGCGAAAGGCTTTAATGAATATGCCTTCCGTTCAGTGCGAAACGAGAATCTTGGTCGGTGAAGATGACGGAATTGATAGAAGTCCACTATCCGACACGGCGCTCGCAATGGCGTTTAAGGGTGGATATTCTGTCGCACGTCTAGATGGAGTGGGGCACTTCCCACAGCGTGAGGCACCACAGAAGGTTATTGATGAGCTTCTGCGATGAATGATTTCTTAATCCAAATGAAGGAGATTAGAACATGGAAAATCAATCGAAGAAAATCGCCCTTATTACTGGCGCTAACAAAGGAATCGGTTTTGAAACAGCAAGGCAATTAGGAAAAAGGGGCTTCACAGTCTTGGTTGGCGCACGGGACTCGGGAAGAGGCGATGAAGCCGTGCGCAAATTAATCGAAGAAGGCATCGATGCCCGGTTTGTTCGTCTTGATGTAACAAATCTGGAGTCGATTCAGGCTGCTGCCAATCTTATAGAAGAATATGATGGCAAACTCGATGTACTGATTAACAACGCAGGGATTTTTATTTACCCGGATGAAGCTCCTAGCGAATTGGAGATATCCGTGTTAAGAGAAACCTTCGAAACAAACTTTTTTGGCGTATTTTCGGTCACAAAGACTCTGTTGCCGCTTATTCGCAAATCGAGCTCTGGACGCATCGTTAATGTATCCACTTCATTAGGTTCATTGGCATGGCATAGTGATCCTATCATAGGCAGTCCGATTAATCCGGCGTACGCTGCCTCCAAGACAGCTTTAAATGCACTTACCGTTCTATTTGCCCGGGAGCTAAAAGAAACAGATATTAAAGTAAATGCAGCAGACCCAGGGTACACGGCAACCGATCTAAATCAACATCAAGGTTTCCGAACGGTTGAACAAGGGGCTGCCATTGTGGTTCAATTGGCTACCTTATCGAACGATGGTCCATCTGGACAATTTTTTAATGAAGATGGTCCAGTGAATTGGTGAACGGTACTCCAGTAGACGTTTCGAATTAGTTGATTTAAAGGCTATTTAAATCGCCCTTATTACTGGCGCTAACAAAGGAATCTAATGAATGAAGTCCGCGGAAACCGCGGGCTTTTTCTATCTAGTCAGTTAGAGGTCCAACATCAGTAGCATTGCATTAAAATATCAACAATTTGTCAAGGTGTTTTTCCGTAAGTAAAATGTGCTAAATTTGTATTATTTTATTTAATCATGCAATAAAAAA
>NZ_JBHSMH010000091.1:0-1369 GCF_042655365.1 Cohnella suwonensis
CCCCGAACTAACCCCCGAACTAAGCAGTGCTCCGCCTGCTAATGTTTTCCACTTCGATCAAAATGCAAATATGCAGTTTGATCAACCCCGTTTCTTGGCAATAGATAATCAACCTGCAAAAATGCAGTTTGATTAACCTGTATTCTCAAAATCGCGTCATAACTAGCAAACAAACTGTAGCTGGTGCAGGTTGATCAACGAAAATAGCGAAAATAAGCCAATCAACCTGCACTTTTGCATTTTGTTCAATCTCCTTCATTAAAAAAAGCTCAACCGATCCTGCCGTAGCTCGTATTCCAGCACTTTGCTTCCGGGATGGGCGTGAACGGGGGAGAGCCAGCCTTTCGCGACCATCGCGCGTAACCATGCGACAGCCGTTCGATGATTGGCTGGAAAATGCGACTCGACGTCTTTGGGCCGAATGCGACGGGGTAGAGTGAGCGCGAGGCGGACGATTTCTTTTTCGAATACGCCCATCCGAACGTCCGGGGAAGCGAGAGTCGATTGAAATTGGCTCAAAATCATGCGAAACAGAACGACGACTTGTTCGGGATGATTGGCGATGCTGTCGTAGGCGACGGATAATACGCGGTATCCGAGCCCTTGCATGTACAATTCGCGGTTTGCGTCGGCGCAAAACTTGTGGCGGTCCATCTCTTTAACGTGGCTGTTGAAGCCTTTGATTTCGATTACGAACTTCAGGAAGCCCATCCGGAACATGAAATCCGCGAAATAAGATTTTCCTCTGAAATCCACGATTTCGAACTCGGGATGCAGTCCATCGAAGTTGCCGTACAGCGGACACCAGACGTTCTCAAGAAACAGCTTTTCCCCGTGCGAGTGCCCTCGTTCCAACCGTCCCCGTCTTTCGCCGGTTCTCGCCCCCAGATGATGCTCGATAAACTCGGCGTGCGATTGCTCGAAACCCATATCGTCTACCTCCTCATATTAAAAACGAAAAAACGCCCCTCGGCCGCCGGCGGGCGGTTAAGGGACGTTCTTCGTCGCTTCTTGAAAACAGTGTATAGGAACGGGGTGGAAAAAGCTACTCGGGCTATCGAGTTACGGCCGGAGCGGCATTTCGAAACATGCTTCTTAGCAAGGGGGTGACGAGTAGTGGTACAACCGCACCGATTATTCATGGCCACCTCCGCACCGTACCGTACCGCCCCCATCCGACTCAGCATTCCTGTGCCCCCGTACCGTACCGCCCCATCCGACTCAGCATTCCTGTGCCCCCGTACCGTACCGCCCCCATCCGACTCAGCATTCCTGTGCCCCCGTACCGTACCGCCCCCATCCGACTCAGCATTCCTGTGCCCCCGTACCGTACCGCCCCATCCGACTCAGCATTCCTGTGCCCCCGTAC
>NZ_JBHSMH010000092.1:0-1010 GCF_042655365.1 Cohnella suwonensis
CAAGGAAGCAAATTCAGCCGGACACATCCGCACCACCTAACCGCATCGCGGCCGCCCTTCGGGCTTAAGGTGGTGGGACGTCGTGAACACATGAACGTTAGATGAAAGCCCCGAAAACCCAAACCCTATAGGGAATGAAGTGATAAGTAATGGATCTTCATTTATTCGATGTAGCTCTGGAAACATTACAATTTCCAACATCAAGCGAAGCACTATCTCTGAATACACAGACGTTTTTTATTTAATGTTCCCAAGCATATTAGTGATTTTTATGAAAGATTTTCATATACCCAATCATTAAGTTTGGTCACAATTTTTTTTATAAAGCCAACGATTTAGAAGAAGAGAATACGGATTTGCCTAACAGTAAATGTATTAAATTAGGACTTCTTATTATCGGCCATGGATTAAACGGGGATTATATCGTACTAAATATGAAGACCAATTTTATCGGATTTATATTTCATGATGAATTATTTGAGAACGAAGACTGTAGGATTGAAGATAATTATATAGATATGGGTATTAGCTTAGGAGAATTTAATAATATATCAATTAATTAAGAGGGATTCCCAGTAGACGGTTATCAGGCAGAGGCTTATAAGAATAATTCGGTGTAAGATTATTCGAAGAAGACGGGGCCATCATCTAACACCATGTTCACGCATCGGGCCATTCGGCCCTCGGTCCGGCAGGAGTAGGGAAGCGGATTCGACTGGAGCAGCTCAGCAACTGTAAGTAATTCAGCCGGACACATCCGCACCACCTAACCGCATCGCGGCCGCCCTTCGGGCTTAAGGTGGTGGGACGTCGTGAACACATGAACGTTATAAGAAATCGGGGGAAAGGCTTAACTTCAAGTGCTATAATGAAACCAAATAATCTTAAAGTAAAGGTGAACAAGACATTAAATTACTCTTTATATGCAGCCGAAATAAATGGCGCAGTTTAACTGCTGAGAAGATCTTTGATGGCTACAATGGTTATGAAGTTCGCTCTGCCGGTACTGA
>NZ_JBHSMH010000093.1:0-897 GCF_042655365.1 Cohnella suwonensis
CAAGTTGTCGGGGACTTCTGCTAACACCATGTTCACGCTTCGGGCCATTCGGCCCTCGGTCCGGCAGGAGTTAGATGTTGGTTCGAAGAAGTATTTGACAGCTGCAGGGAAGCGGAATCAGCCGGACACATCCGCACCGACTAAGCGCATCGCGCCCGGCGACTTCGTCGCCTTAAGTCGGTGGGACGTCGTGAACACATGAACGTTATACGCAATTGCCCTAAGACAACGAAGATCATCCCATCCCAACCCTCAAGGCATTTTGAATTCAAGGGCGAGGGAAGAACAGTCAAGAAGATCGGATCATTCTTAATTTGTCTATCGATGGTCACGCCAGTGACTTCGATAGGTCGAATCATCCGTGCCCGCGCCCTTTTTTCAAATGCCGTCTTGAGGGTTGGGACTGAAAGATTCGTTGAACAGATCTTAACCCTGAATAGCCTTGATTCCAATCTTATTATTCAAACCAGTCATGGAACACATTCAATAATCAAAGCCGGCACATACGTTTGGCGGTGGATTGAATTTGGAATGTTGTTCCGACTGTATTGAAATTGGAAATGAATCAAGGCAATATAAGAGCAGGGTTAAGATCAACGAATCTTTCGTGGGATATTCGAAGAAGAGGGCAACAGCGTATAACACCATGTTCACGCTTCGGCGGACGAGCCGCCTCGGTCCGGCAGAAGTAGGAAGCGGATTCGACTGGAGTAATTCAGCAGCAGAGAAGCAGATTCAGCCGGACACATCCGCACCGACTAAGCGCATCGCGCCCGGCGACTTCGTCGCCTTAAGTCGGTGGGACGTCGTGAACACATGAACGTTATAGGAAATTCCCGCTAAGAACTAAACAATCAAAGATGGCCACTCGACGAAGCAATGGGAAAAGCCGTATGT
>NZ_JBHSMH010000094.1:0-5651 GCF_042655365.1 Cohnella suwonensis
GAATCAGCCGGACACATCCGCACCGACTAACTGCGCATTCGCGCAGCCGGCGACTTTGTCGCCTTAAGTCGGTGGGACGTCGTGAACACATGAACGTTATCTGCAATTGCCCTAGTGCTTATTAAACCTTATTAATTGGAGGCATTGATATGTTGCGTTTTATCAATGAAATTCCAACTGATTTTCCTATTGGCGGGGTGCACTGCATACCTGTTTTTGATAATGGTAATTTGATGATGGTATGGGATAGAGAAGAGAAAGTGCTCACAACTATTGGTGGAAGATTAGAAGTAAATGAATCACTAAATGATGGACTTAACAGAGAAGTGATGGAAGAAGCTGGTATTGAAATATCTGAGTATAGAATTCCATTTGCAAGCTGGTTTTGGAAAGAATCTAACGGATACACAATATATTTTCTTACCCGAGTGAAAAGATATTTGGAAATTCCAAAGGGTTATGAAAAAACAGGATATGTAATAATGAATTTTGAAACCGCTATAGATATGATTAAAAACATAGAAGGGCGAGAAGAAAGAATTAATATTATCAGAAGAGCAGGTATCTTATCGGGCTATCTCGAAGAAGAGGGCAACAGCAGATAACACCATGTTCACGCTTCGGGCCATTCGGCCCTCGGTCCGGCAGGAGTAGGGAAGCGGAGTCGACTGGAGTAATTCAGCAGCAGGGAAGCAGATTCAGCCGGACACATCCGCACCACCTAACCGCGTCGCGGCCGCCCTTCGGGCTTAAGGTGGTGGGACGTCGTGAACACATGAACGTTATCTGAAACCTGGGCAAGAGCTGATTGTGGGGGTGTCTCATGCGGAGAATTGAAGATCATTTTGAACCGTTTCCTGTCTTAGAGACGGATAGGGTAATTTTAAGACCTATAACATATTCAGATCTTGATGATGTATCAAGTTATTGCACTGTACCAGAAGTGTCTCAATATACTGTTTGGGATGTTCATAAAAGCATAGAAGACACTAAGGCATTTATTGATTTTGTAATGAATCGATATGAATCACAGAAAGTTGGACCTTGGGGAATCGAATATAAAGAGACCAGAAGAATAATTGGAAGCTGCAGTTTCGTTTCTTGGGATAATAAGAATCGTAAAGCAGAATTAGGATATGTATTGTCAAATCGTTATTGGAATCAAGGCATTATGACAGAAGTGATAAAGAGAATTTTAGAATTTGGATTTAGGAAACTTGAATTAGTCCGAATTGAAGCTCGATGTCTCCCAGATAATTTGGGGTCATCTAAAGTAATGGAGAAGACAGGAATGAAATACGAAGGATTACTAAGAAATCTTATCTGGGCAAAGAACGATTTTCAGGATTTAAGAATGTATTCAATAGTAAGAGCAGATTTTGAGAGCGAATTCGGAGAAGGCCCAGGCATCAGATAACACCATGTTCACGCTTCGGGGCATTCGCCCCTCGGTCCGGCAGGAGTAGGGAAGCGTATTCGACTGGAGTAATTCAGCAGCATGGAAGCAGTTTCAGCCGGACACATCCGCACCACCTAACCGCGTCGCGGCCGCCCTTCGGGCTTAAGGTGGTGGGACGTCGTGAACACATGAACGTTAGATGAAATTACGAAGCAAGTTCTAATAAAAACCATGAGGTGCTTAATGCCAAGACATGTCACATTAGCTGATGGAAGATCAGTAGAAGTTGAGTGTTTGAGTTGCACATTGACAAGTGGTTTGATCACACCAACTGGCGGAGTGATTTATGAATCATCTAATTTTCATGTTCATCAAGATGTTGCCTATCCAATCAAAGGGTTAGTAATTTTGGCAGCGAAGAGACATTTTTATTGTATGGATGAATTGAAAGAAGAAGAGCGATTTGAATATATCTCATTAATACATAAGATCAGGCAAGAACAAAGAGCGCGATTAGGAATTGAAAAGGTTTATTACTTTAATAATGAAGACACAACACATCACTTTCATTTATGGATGGTTCCAAGATATGAATGGATGTATCATTTCGGTAATTCAGTAGAATCTTTAAGGCCGGTATTATTACATGCAAGGAGTAATATGAATGACGAAGATAATATGAAGAGCGTAATAGAAGGAATTAATATTTTAAGAGATGGATTAAAGGGCTTTGTAAGTAACACAAGGTAACTTCATCTAACACCATGTTCACGCTTCGGGCCATTCGGCCCTCGGTCCGGCAGGAGAAGGGAAGCGGATTCGACTGGAGTATCTCAGCAGCAGGGAAGCGGAATCAGCCGGACACATCCGCACCGACTAAGCGCATCGCGCCCGGCGACTTCGTCGCCTTAAGTCGGTGGGACGTCGTGAACACATGAACGTTATGTGAAATCTTCGTAAAACAAAGGAGAACAAAACATGATCAAAGATCTTCTTATAGAATCCAATCGTTTAATCATACGACCATATAATATTGATGATTTAGAACAATCGTTTCAATTAATGCAAAGCAAAGAGCTATATGAATTCTTAGAATTTGATCTCCTTCCTTTTGAAGAATATCAAGGATTATTTCATTGGTTAGTTAATAGTTATGAGATCAATTTGACTGAAGAATTCAAGTACTCATTTCCGATCATATTGAAAGAGACAAATCAAATGATTGGATGGTGTGGAATAGGAATACTTGATTTTAACAAACCAGAGAAAGAAGTATATTATCTAATTGGTAAGGATTATTGGAATCAAGGATTCGCTTCAGAAGCCATGAAATCATTTATTGAATACTGTTTTAATGCCTTAATGCAACATAGAATTGTAGCTAAAGTGAATGAAGAGAATATTGCCTCGAAGAGAATTATTGAAAACCTGGGATTCCATTTTGAATATGTTATTAAAGATCTACCTGAAGAATTCAGCCATTGTAATGGAGAATTATTTTATTCTTTAACAAGAGAAGATTTTGTAAGTAATACATAGAAGACGAAGACTTCACATAACACCATGTTCACGCTTCGGGCCATTCGGCCCTCGGTCCGGCAGGAGTTAGAAGTGGATTCGATGATGCAATTGGCAGAAGCAGTGAAGTGGAATCAGCCGGACACATCCGCACCGACTAACTGCGCAAGCGCAGCCGGCGACGTTGTCGCCTTAAGTCGGTGGGACGTCGTGAACACATGAACGTTATGTGAAATCAGTCAAGTGCTATTAATATAAGCGGAATCATAGGAGCGAACTAATGATAATAATGATTAACGGGGCTTTTGGTGCAGGAAAGACTTCAGCAGCCAATATGCTTCAACCATTAATTCCGAATAGTATGATTTATGATCCTGAAGAAATAGGCTTTATGATTAGAAAGATCGTTTTAGAAGATATTAGATTAGAAGAAGAACGAACTGATGATTTTCAAGACATTGAATTATGGAGAATACTAACAGTAAGGGCTGCTCAAGAAATTAAGCAGAAGTATAATAAAAATCTTATTGTTCCGATGACAATTTATAAATCGGAGAATTTTGATTACATATACAATGGTTTTAAGAAGCTCGATGAGGATACTTTTCATTTCTGTCTTATTGCTTCTGAAGAAACAATACATAAACGATTAGAATGTCGAGGTGATACGTATGGAGGTTGGACGTATCAACAGACTATGAAATGTATAAATGCTTTCAGGGAAATAAAGTTTCAAGAGCATATCATCACAGATCAAATTGGAACGAAAGAAATTATTGAAATAATCCTTAATAAGATCAATAAAGACAATAAGAATTCTGTAGGTAAATCAATGAAGTGACTGACTTCACATAACACCATGTTCACGCTTCGGGCCATTCGGCCCTCGGTCCGGCAGGAGTTAGAAGAGGATTCGGAGAAGTAATGGGCAGAAGCAGGGAAGCGAAATCAGCCGGACACATCCAACTCCCTAACCGCATCGCGGCCGCCCTCCGGGCTTAAGGGAGTTGGACGTCGTGAACACATGAACGTTATGCGTAATACCCTGAACTGCTCTGAAAACCAAAACTTTTGGGGGCATGTACATTGAGTAATATTCTCCTAACAAGTCCGACGGCGGACTTAAAGAACGAATATATAGATTTTTATTTAGATTGGAAAGAAAGTGGAGAAGATATGGTACCTTGGGTCATAAGCAAAAGCCCTCAAGACTTTGAGGGAATGTTAGATTGGCTTATTAATAATGCACGGGGAGTAAATTTGCCAGAAGGATGGGTTCCAGATTCAACATTCTGGTTAGTTTCTAAAGATAGAAAAGTAATCGGTGCGGTAAATATAAGGCATGAATTGACTGAAGATTTGATGAATAAAGGAGGGCATATTGGTTTTGGAATACGTCCTTCAGAAAGAAGAAAAGGATATGCAACGAAACTATTAGGATTATCTCTTGAACAAGCAAAGAAGCTAGGTATAAATAAAGTACTGGTTGTGTGTGATGAAACCAATATTGCCTCTGAAAAAACCATCAAAAACAATGGTGGAGTACCAGATATGAATTATATTGAAGAAAACGGAAACGTAATTAAGAGATATTGGATAGACATTTGACAGTTGCTCAAAGAAGAGGGTACTACGCATAACACCATGTTCACGCATCGGGGCATTCGCCCCTCGGTCCGGCAGGAGAAGGGAAGCGGATTCGACTGGAGTATCTCAGCAGCATGGAAGCGGAATCAGCCGGACACATCCGCACCACCTAACCGCATCGCGGCCGCCCCTTTGGGGCTTAAGGTGGTGGGACGTCGTGAACACATGAACGTTAGACGAAAGTGCGGAGAGAATAAATTTAAGGGCTGATATTATTGACGGATTCAATCACCATCAATTACAACAAATCAGAGGATCTTAAGATTTATTTACAGATGCCAAAGGAAAGGGGGACTGATCGTCCAGTCATTTTATTTTTTCATGGTGCTGGTTTTACAACTAACAAAGTAAACGCAAGTCAATTTCAACAACATGCTAATTATTTTACTTCTCTTGGTTTTGTAACAATTCGTGTCGAGTATCGACCGCTAGATATTGAGGGCTTATTTTCACCAATTGAATGTTTAAAGAATGCCAAGTCGGCAATACGCTGGACTAAACAAAATTCAATTCAATATGGGATTGACTCGAACAAGCTAATAGCTGTAGGGGCTTCAGCTGGAGGATATTTGTGTTTGTGCGTAGCGATGATTGACCAGATAAATAACAAAGAAGATGATGTACTTGTAAGCCCTAAACCTAATGCTATGATTTTACTAAATGGTGGAGTGAACTCAAATCTACTTATTGATCTTTTTCCAGAAATGAAAGATCAATTATTAATTGCTTCTCCAACGGAGGTAACAAGAAAAGGATTACCGCCAAGTTTATTTTTTCATGGAACAGAGGATCAGAATATCCCAATTGAAGATGTTATTAATTTTTCAGATGACATGAGAGTTAAAGGTAATTATTCAAGAGTAATTGCTTTTGAGGGATTAGGGCATGGCTTTTTTAATTATGGAAATCACGACAACAAACCATACGATAAGATATTAAGAGACATTAATGAATTTTTAAGAGAAATAGATCTTCTGGGGTAACTCTAATTACTCTTTATATGCAGCCGAAATAAATGGCGCAGTTTAACTGCTGAGAAGATCTTTGATGGCTACAATGGTTATGAAGTTCGCTCTGCCGGTACTGA
>NZ_JBHSMH010000095.1:0-20195 GCF_042655365.1 Cohnella suwonensis
GCTTCTCTTACCGTAAACCAGGCATAAGTCGAGTCCTGGTCGGATAAGTAGGAGACAAGCGTGCTGATTCTTCGGTGCGCCTTCTCCCCATTTATGGTGACAGAACCGCCTGTTGGCTGAAGAAGTCCCGCAATGAGCTTTAATAAGGTGGACTTTCCGCTACCGTTCTCTCCTACAATTCCGATGATTTTCCCCACAGGCAATGTTAAAGTAATGTCTCGAATGACGGGTTTCTTGTTATAAGTCTTCGAGACGTTAGATAATGCGATCACGTTACTCATCTCCCTTATCCCTCTTGTTCAAGTGATCCTGCAATCCGGCGAGGATCTCCGCCGAACGATAGCCCATCTCCCGCATAACCAGGACAAAGGAGGCAATCTGCTCTTCAATCATGCTCAAGCGAAGCTGAGTCAATAGTTCTTCCTGAACCGTGACGAACGTGCCTTGTCCTCTTCTCGTCTCCAGAACCCCTTCCCGTTCCAGTTCGCTGTAGGTGCGTTGGATGGTATTCGGGTTGACGTTATAGGTTACCGCCATCTCCCGGACGGATTGAAGCTTCTGGCCCGCTTGAAGTTCCTGGCTGACGATTTGCCTCTTGATTCGATCGGCAACCTGGAGATAGATCGCTTTGGAAGAATGAAACTCATCCATGATTAAACCTCGACTTTCCTGTCAACGATCCATGAACTCAGATAGAACAGACCGATGACAACAATCAAGTTATAGAAGTATTCGCCCAAGTAGAGGGGGAACGGATCCACCGAGAACGTCGGAAAATTGATCTCCATGCCACCCCATTGCGTAACGAGCTTGTAAAGACTCGAGGAAGTAATGATATCGTCGATCCAGCTCGACAAGATAACGGCGCCGATAAGGACTACCCAGACCAAACGCCCGATTCGATGTTTGAGTGCATGGTACAGGGACCACAGAAGGATGACCCAGACGCCGATCGCCACGGAGATAAGGATCGCGTGCAGGAAGATCAACCATCCCGCACTCCAAGTATCCGTCCAGTACTCTTCCATTAAACGAAACTTCGTCCGGAGCAAGATTCCAGCCATCGAGTACAGAAAGGCCAAGGAGACGAGCATCGTGACCAATCCGCTTGTTAGCTTGCTTAAAAGCAAGCTGAGAGCCGGCCTCGGATTATGGAGCCAGACGTGCATTTGAGCGGCTTCCGTTCGTAGGCTTGCGAACAACGCGATCGGAAGATAGAAGACATGGAACCCGGCAGCGGCTAACAACGGAATGAACAGATATTGGCCGACAAGTCCGGCAATGACGATGCTGATGACGTTAATGACAAGCCCCGCGAATAAGACGGTCGTCGATAATCGCAAATCCTTTTTTACTATCGCTGCCCATTTGGCCATTGTGCCATCCCCTTTAGATTAGATGTAGTGTACTATCAAAATAGTACACTAATACATTAAGTCGCGTCAATAGGCAAAATATGCTGGCGTTTTCTCGACATGACCGGCAGCTTCTGTGCTGTGTTTGTAGAATGCGCTTGTCGCGTGATCTTTAAAGCGGGCCTAGCAGCTCCCACTTTTTTGCTTCGGTTGCGTTCGAACATCAAGTCGTCAATAATGAACGCGGTATCCCCATCGTAAAAGCAGATAAAATTGCTGTAATGAATGACCTCTATGTCAAGGAAGCCTATAGAAATTCCGAACTTGAATCACGGCTTTATCTTGCGTGTATAAATTACTGCATAGAGCAGGGTTACGCCAATATGACTTGGATCACTTCCGTTAATAACAATCGTGCTCAATCTTTCTTCAAAGAAATGAACGCCGTTCAAGGAAAAGATTGGGTACACTTTTCGATTTACTAATAGCAGAACTACAAACCGACGCCTTCCGCCAACCAAAAAACCTCCGGTTAGCCGCAATAGCTAACCGGAGGTTTTGAATTTGTAAAAAAAGGATAGACCTTATTCGACATCATAACAAATGAAAAAGAAACAGTCTATACTTTTGGCGGTAATTTCTATACATTTGTGTTGCCGGCCGGCAAATCCCGATGAAGCGGAGTGTTGCCCGATGAAGAGCGAAGATCATCTCGCGCTTGTAGACTTGCAAGAGTATGTGGCAGAAGTATTGGGTTCCGAATATATCGTGGCGGAAGTCACAAGGTTGCATGGCGGCGCGCAAAAAGTCGTATACAAAATTGAATGTAAGAATGGGTTTTCGTGCGTTCTGTATGTATGGGACCTATCCCATAATTATTTTCAAGAAGAAATCTTGAACGGGTCTGCTTTTCAACGATCCTACGGCGGCAGCCTGTTCGCATTAAACAATCATTATTTTAAGAAACAAGGGATCCGGACGCCGGCACTTTATGATCTGAATAAGGATAGAGATCGATATCCGTTCGAATATGCTCTTGTCGAATATGTGCATGGGAAGAAGGTCGAGGCTTATTTTCAACACGATGACCCAAGGATCCGACATGAATTGTTCCAACAGGTGGGACAATTGCTATCTGGCATGCATGTGATCAAGAGGGATGTTTACGGAAAAGCGGATTACGACGGAAGCAACGATAGACCGTGCCATGAACTGCAAAGGGAACATGCGGAAGAGGCATTATCTTATGCTTCCGAGCACTTAGTCAATGTGAGAGATCATCACGATAGCTTGCTTGATAAGTTATACGAATTAGAAACCAATATCCATTCTAGAAGTCGTTATTGTTTCATACATGGAGAACTTGGTCCGGATCACATATTGGTGAGCGACGATTTACAACCCTACTTCATTGATATTGAAGGAGCGGGATTTTTCGATATCGAACATGAACATAGTTTCTTGGAATTCCGGTTCGGGGAGTATTACCGATATCTAAGGAACGATAATCTCGACCGTAATCGGATGATGTTTTACCGATTTTGTCATCATTTATCGTTGATATCGGGCGGATTAAAGCTGCTTCACAGACAATTTCCGGATCAACGGTTCGCAAAGGATCTCGCGGAGTATCATTCCCGATGCGCCATTCAAATAACTTCTAGCGGGATTGGTAATGGTATTATTAGGGGTAATTAGGTGTGGAAAGTGATCATTATTAATTTAAGATTTTTCGAGGGAGGAAACGGATATGCAGGCAAATGAGGAAATCAAAGTAGAAGAAAAACTGGAAGACATTACGGGTATAACTTGTATTTATGTACCAGTAAATGATGTTTACGAGTCTATTAAGTGGTACCAAAAGAATTTAGGGTACCAACCAGCAATCAACGATCGTGTCGAGCCTGGGATGGTGATGGCTGTTTTAAATGTCCCTGATCGGAATGGAAACCTGCCTTCACCTGGTTTTAGACAAGTTGTACCCGCTCTGTTCCTTCACAAATCGGACGCAGAAGGCGGTCGATTAGGCTTTTCATGGTCATTGGACAGCGGCAAACCCCATGCAATGGCGTGTTTCATTACTCCACGGATCCAAGAGCTATTTGAACGTTTCAAGGAGAACGGAGTGAATATTTTAGGAGAACGGGTGACAAGCGGACCGAACATAACGTTCGCTGATCCTGATGGTAACATATGGGAAGTGTGGCAACCATAATCGATTAAACAGATCTATTACGAGGAGAACGATAGCAATAACCAGAACGAAAAGGCGGCCAATTTATAGACGGTTGCCTTTTCCTCGCTAACAGGTAGTTTATTAACAAGAACAAGCCCTGGTAATTGCCAGAGCTTGTTCTTGTTAATACTCCACGCATGAGCCTACTCGAATTACGCTATTGATCGAGAGATAGAAGTTGCTGCGCCACGATGTAGCCCGATCCGCCGTTGATGCCGTGTCCCGGCCAAGTGGCAGCGCCAAGCATGTAAAGATTCGCGATCTCCGTCCGGTGTCCTGGCTGGGAAGGCAGTGGGCTGAACAAGTAGCTCTGCGCGAAGTCGTGTGATCCACCATAGGGATCGCCGGGGCCGGAATTCGGGTTGAAGCGGGCAAGGGTGTCAGGCGTGACGACGGACTTGCCGATGATAGCGTCCGGAATGTTCGGAATATGCTTGCCTACTATGGCGATCACACGCTCAGCGAATCGTTCGGTCAGCTCTTGTGTCCACGTGCCATCTCCGACGTCAATCTGATCGGCAGCATCGCCGCGGGGACGGCAAGGCACCTCAAGGACTTGGAGCCTCATGATCGCTTTGCCGACCGGCGCTCGGCTCGGATCGAGATTGGTAGAGCAATCGACCGTAAAGGTCGGTTTGGCCGGCAGAAGGTCGGCCATCCCTTGCGCGATGGCTTGGGTGAATCCGTCGAGCCCATCGGTCAGATGGGGCTGGCCGACTTTGGTAAACCGCGGATCGGGCCACTTCGGCGCTTCTCTCAGCGCCAGATGGATCTGAACGCAACCTCTTCCATAGCGGTATCGCTTTGCTTGGCCGCGAATGTCGGAGCTGACCTGCGCATCCGCCAGGAGCGACAGGTACAACTGGTCCGGGCCGGTGGAGGCGACGACAGCATGCTTCGCGTGGTATTCTTCGCCTTCCGCTGTGCGCACGGCGACGGCCTTGCCGTTTTTGACGACGATCCGCTCAGCTCGTGTACCGGTTACGATCATGCCGCCCTGGTCCTGCACTAACCGAGCCAATGCCTTTGCAAGCATCTCGCTGCCTCCTTCGGGAATAGGCATCCCGCCGCCCATAAGCGCCATCGCCGTGAGCGGCACCCAGATGCCGCTGCCGACTTCGTCCGGCGTGCGGCCCAGATGCGTGACCCATGATGCCAGCATTGCGCGCATGACCGGAGACCGGAAATCGCTCACCGCATTGCGAGCGGTGGAAAATAGGGAAGCGGCGAACGCCGAGTAGCTTTTGCCCCCGGTTCGTTGGTCATACAGCAACTTCCGGATAATCTCGGAAGCTTGCTGACCGGATAAGTCTAGGTTAAACAACTCGAAAACGTTCCCCGCATAAGGAGCAAATGCCTCGAACATACGTCCTAACACAGCACCGTCACCGGGGGCCAGACGCTCAGCTTCAGCGGCCAAGTCCTCGCTCGAGCGTGAGAAGACGGCCGTCTCGCCGTTCTCCATCGAAACGCCGGTTGGCAGTTCCGTGTTCACGTAACGCAGTCCTCGCGCCTCGAGCGCTTCCCTGAAGTCCGCATAAGCGGGGCCCGTCAGGAACAGCGGGTGGGCTGCTGCGTAGACGTCATGCTTGAAGCCAGGCAACGTCAGTTCTTCCGTAAGCAAAAATCCGCCTGGGCGGTCATTCTTCTCCAGCATTAGGACGCTTCTCCCCGCTCGCGTCAAATAAGCGGCCGCGATCAGCGCGTTGTGGCCGCAGCCAATCATGATTACGTCGTACTTGTTCAACATCGATTCCCCCTCCGCGTCTATAAGCCAGATCTAGTTTAACGCAAGCGAGCGGCGAGGGATGGCGCTTGTTGTCGGCTCATTCAAAATTTCGCAAGGTGGAGGCTGCCAACATTAAATGGCGGACTTCGCTGCGCTGACGGGCAGTTTAGCATGGTGCTGGGCTTCAATAATTAGAGTATACTTGTCTTTAATTGGAAGTGTGTCTCATGCCCGAACATTCTCATATCCGAACATATCTCAAATGTGACCAATACAACTTTAAGACGTTATTAGGCATTTTATATTTTTTGGGAGGGATAGCATGAGTGAGTTTACATGTGGAGTATTATTCTTAAGAAAAGACATTAGATTGATTTCGAGTTATGTTCAGCGGATAACGACTTTTAACTGTATCGTTAATCACTTAAACCCTAAATGGTCAGTAGTATTTATTCCTCAAACAGTATCGATAGAAAATTTTTGTGAGAATTTGTCCAATAAGTTACCTTTATTGTCTTTTTGGAACAATGAGGATCACGGATGGGGTTATCAGTTATTCTTAAGAGGATCACTAAATGTAGAATTCAATTTAGAGTACGATTCTAATGAATATCATATAGGTAAAGAAGTAGATCATTCAGCAGTAATAGCCGTCTTTAAACCCACAAAAAAGAAATCCATCTCACCTCAAGATGCGATGGTTGATGGTAATAATGTTGAATATTTCAAAATGATCATGGGTCTAGAAAAAATGTCGTGGTTAAATTACGACAAATGCGATGAAGATGTACTGGATTCTAATATAGAGATAGAATCTTGCGAAAATACAACATTTAAAATAGTGGACAAAGAAATTACAGATCTGAGCCCATTCCGTAAGAATGGAAAATATGGTTACATAAATGACGAAGGGGATATAGTGGTAAAACCCATTTTTGACCAAGTTGATTATTTCTCTAATGGGCTTGGTTTGGTTAACTATAAAGGTAAGATTGGTTTCATCAATTACGCTGGTGAATATGTCTTAGAGCCTGTATATGACTGGGCATCGTCTTTTAGCGATAACCGATGTGTTGTAGATTTGGGTACGAGATCTCTGGTAATAACTAAAGCGGGAGAAATTATCTCAGAGATCGATAGAATAAGTTATGAATTTTTTTGGCAATTCAGCGAAGGAATAGTCAAAGTCGAAACTCGAGATCGGCTTATTGGTTTTATGAATGAACATGGTTCGTGGGTCATAAAGCCGAAATATAAAGAGGCAGGACACTTTAACGATGGCTTTGCATGGGTTACGCTACCATCAGGCAGAACGGTCTATATAGACGATAATGAAAGGATTTTACAAGTACCGCAGGGATACAGTGTCGGGTGCGCATTTTCTGAAGGGGTGGCTATTGTTAGTCAAAGATTTTCATGTGGTGTGATAGATACCAAGGGGACATTGCTGCTGGACCACTTGCCATTTACAACTGATTTCTTTAAGGAAGGATTACTAGCCATTAAATGTGAACATCAATATCAATACATAAATATTCATGGTGAAGTAGTAATCGAACCAGCTTTCGACGAAGCATTTAGTTTTTCTAACGGTGTCGCAATGGTGGATATTAAGGGGAGAACTTCTTTTATAGATAAAAGCGGCCGGCTGCTTTATAAGCCTCAAAAATATTACAATACAATTATGCAATCTATAAGGGAGAATACGATATTCAAAACGGGGCATAAGGATCGTTTTATGTACGTGAGTAAGTTAACTGGTGAACCTGTATTTTACCTGGAAGAGCATGATATATAGGGAAGGCTGAAATCATTTAACTATACTCCCTTCCGTGAAGATTAAGCTGACGGATACGATATATAAATGAAAAAACAGTTGGGCGTACTTCTTACCCTGAAGCTAAAGGAGTAATCTTCTTGGCAGAGAACAATCAAAGTGTTGTTGATCCGTATATTGGTCGAAAATATCGCTGCGGGAACGTCGACGTGACTCAAATCATAAATACGTTTGTAATGTTCATGTGGCAGAGAAGCTAAGGATGTAGTGCGGTTTGCTCCGAACGGGCAGTTTAGCGTGGCAATTTTAATTTGATATTCTTTAACAAGTAAACAAGGTTGGATAATAGAGGATGGTACTAATATGATTAACGAGTTGCGACAATGGGCTTTGGAAAATAAGATTGAAAAGAAAAGTATTGATGGTTTTTGGTTTTGTTTCAATAATTATAAAATCGATAATCACGAGGAATTTAGAGAAGTTTTCGGAGAGAATTTTGATGAGACTCAACTCAAAATTCAACTTAAGAATGTAGCTCTTTTTATTGATGAATGGGATGCGGCAAAGGAATATGATGCTGTCTCATATGGATTTGATTACGCAATCTCCTACATTCCAATTGAATACAAGAATAACAAGTTGGGTGTTTATCGGATGTTATTTAGGTTAAATGGAGAATCTTTTGATGATTTCTTTGGGCTTGATTGAACTCATTATTTTCCCTGACGGAAAACGATAGTTCAAGTCTAAAGGGCTCCCTCGTGGTCACTTCTTTACGCTAACGGAGGTTAGTTTAAAGACTGGCAGGAATTCTGTCTACGGAGAACCCCCTTTTTTTCAAAAGGCGAACGTAACATCCTTAAGACACAGAACGTCTATGAAGTATCTAAGAAAAAGGGGAATGTGGAATGAAATTTCGAATGATTATATTTATCCTTGCTATTGTTACTGTTCTGACAGGTTGCACTAATGAGGTTGAAAGTAAAGTCACGCCAGATACAGGCACTGTAACGCTAGACGGTGTAACTCAAGCACTGGAAGACCAAGGGCTAAAACTTCAACAAATTCACCCGAAGGGCGGCACATCACCTTTTGAAAAGTTAAATGATGTAACGGCAGTAACGTTTGCCGTAGATTCGTCGCTTGTTTCAAATGTAAATGTGTACATTTACGTTTTTAATTCCGAAGAAGCCCGAATTGAAGGGCATAAAGACTTGGATGAATTATTAGCGGTTGCTAAGATATTAATTGAACCACGTGTTTACGAGAACAGAAATGTAATGGTTGTCCATTTTGGTGAAAAAGCTGATTACGAAGCGATAATTGAATCGACAATAAAATCGCTATAAGTGATAAGATACAACGGCGCTACCCTAAAACGGGTATGCCCAATTCCATATTGAAATAGCAAAAGGACAGCCAATGTTCATCTCGTTCCATCGTCCAACTCGTTAAACTAACGGAGAACGATAGCACAACGATGATCAGGCCGCCGACAGTTAATGATCGGCAGCCTGTTCAATATACAAGGGTTTTGTCCGCGATTTGAGGATGTATTACTCCTCCTCGTCTCCGTCATCGTGGTCGTGATCGTTGTTGTGGTTATGATCGTCATGTTCGTCATTATAATCGCCATCATGGTGGTCACCATCATCGCGATCATCGCTCTTAATTTGATTTTTATGTTTCTTACGAACTTTTTGATCTTTTTGATCTTTGTCTTTATCATCTTGTTCATATTTTAATTCTGAAGACGGATCATTCCATTTTAATTCGACTTTGATTTTTGCTTGAACGGGGTCGATGTCCAATTTCTTGAGTAAGGCATCCACAAATTCTTGTTTGCTCATTGTTTCGTTTAATCCGATGGATCCCAGAAGTTGTTGGATATATTGATCGGCTGCGCTACCCTCCAAATGGCTATCTTGATCACCGGACTTTTCTATTTCCACTTCGGATTCGATTTTAGCATTTTCCCGTTTATGCTCTATTTTAACCTTCAGACCCTTTTGATTTATTTTAATCTTTAATTTCCTTATTTGATCGAATTTGAACGATTCTACGTTGATATTAATCGTGTTCGTGGTTGATGTTGCGGTAAAATCGCTTTGGTTTTGGGAAGGTGAAGGAATTAGCGTGATTGTAACTTCATTCGATTTAACGATTTGTTGTTTAGCGGGTTCGCTTACAACAGTCGGATCCTTCACTGTTGACGGGGTTTCTAATTTGTCCGCAAAAGCAACAAATCCATATGTAAGCGTGATAGAACATAGTGCCCCAATTAACATGTAAGCGATTTTCTTCTTCATACATAGTCCTCCTGAATTGAATAATATGATCGTTCATGGCTGTCTCTATATAATATATTCGTAGGGATCTTCAATTTTGGGTCCGTATATCGAGGAGAATCACGGGCTCGCTTCACTAGGGCATATATATCCAGTGAAGGAGGGCCGGTTTATTACTGCACTTCAAAGCCAATGATAGGATCGAAGCGGCTTATAAACCGGGCATCAGACAAGGAAGCCAGCAGCTTATTGCGGCCATAGATAAGTAGTGGGTTCTCAAGCTGTACCATTCGTCCCATTGACCGAGACATCCGCACGATCCGGTTTGTCCGAGCCATTCGCTCCTTTTCATATGCTGAAAGCGCAGCCGGAATATCTGGATGTTGCAGGCACCTTGCCAGGACGACGGCATCTTCAATCGCCTGCGCGCCTCCCTGTCCCAGATTGGGCAGCATCGGATGTGCCGCATCGCCGAGGAGCGTCATTCTGCCGGAACTCCACCTTGGTATTGGTGGCCGGTCAACGATGTCATGTGCCAGAATGGTCGATGCCTCCGTTGCTTCAATAGCAGACACGACCGGGCTGTACCAACCGTGAAATTGACGTAGCAGTTCCGATTTTCTCTCCTCTACCGGCGGTAGGATCCCTTGAGGCGCATTAATTGCGGCAAACCAGAATACTCGGCCGTTACCGAGGCTCGAGAGTCCGAAGCGTTTGCCCGGTCCCAGCGCTTCGAAACCCCCGCCATCATTTGCGTTGTGTGCCTCTTCATTTGAACATACACCTCTTAAAGCAATATAACCCGAGTAACGGACTGGGCTTTGACCGAAAAGTCGTTCTCGTACGGCAGAGTGAATCCCATCAGCACCGATAACGACATCCGCATCCTCCTGCGTACCGTCTTCGAAAATAGCGATTACTCCCTGGTCACTCTGTTTCCCATCGATCCATTGTTTATTGGTCTGAATAGGTCCTGCCGCCGTTATTCCTTGCACAAGAATCGATTGAAGATCAGCCCTGTGAATGACATAGCTTTGCGTTCCGTATCGTACCGCTTGTATAGCAGCCGGAAGACTCGTAATGATTTTGCCGTCCCAGGTTCGAATGTCAGCATGAATGACAGGTGCACCGACGTTCCTGACTTTTGCGCCGAGGCCAAGCAGATCGAGTGCTTTCATCGCATTGGCAGCCAACACGATTCCCGCACCGGCTTCCCTCAATGATTTTGCCTTTTCGTAAACCGACACACGCCATCCCTGAAGATGAAGCGACAATGCCGTACATAATCCACCTATTCCCGCTCCAATTACTATCGCCTTCCGTTTCTTTACTGTGCCCATGTATATGTCCTCCAGCTTCGTTAAATAGCGCTATAATACTTAGTCTCATCATAAACAACGAGAGGTGCCGATGACCACCCCTGCGGATAGTCAAGAAGGTGCAACAGGTTACAAAATATGAACCCGAAAAAGCCATCAGGTTCTAGTGATACCAGAGTATCCGCCGTGACGTTTCTCGAAGGGGGAAAGTACTCTATCCTGAGCGGTGCGAAGGAGATGATGGCATGCTTCGAAAAGACAGCGGCAGCATATCGGTCAAGAGTAAATGGACGAAGACGAAATGGTTACTGTCGGATCATGTATTGAGACGATTCGTTCCCGAAACGAAGCTGTTTACCCGTTCGTCGCTCAACGAGATGACCGACCGGTACAAGATGGTGTATTTCAAACCGACAAACGGGACCGGCGGCAGCGGTATAGCGCGCATTTTGCGAACATCACCCCGGAAGTTCCGAGTCAAGAAAGACGCGAGAACGTTTGAGGTATCCTCCGCAAGTGCCCTTTTCGACCAATTACAGAAAATCGCTGGCGGCAGGAGCTACCTGCTCCAGAAGGGCATTTACTTACAAGCTTGCCGCGGCTTACCATTTGACTTGCGGATGACGATGCAAAAGACGGGAGGGGGCAATTGGGTGCCTTCCGTCATGTTCGTCAAGCTTGGAAAGCCAAACAAAGTCGTCACGAACTATCATCAAGGCGGCAAGCTTGCGCTTGTTGAGCAGACGTTGCAACGATCGGGCTACACCTCGACTCAGATTGATCATTATAAAAGGCAGCTGAAGATGCTAGGTATTCAGACGGCGCGCCGCTTCGACCGTCACAGCGTTCGATTCAAGGAGCTCGGTCTTGACGTGGCTCTCGATCGCAATGGGCGGCTGTGGATTCTGGAGGTGAACACCCGGCCGAATTTCAACGCACTGAAGTCGCTTGCCGACAAAAGCCTGTATCGGACCATAGTCCGGTATGGAAAAATGTATGGAAGAACGAAATAAGCAAGCGATTGAGTTCGCCGTGGGCGCCGCAGCCACACGATTCCGACCGGGGGACGAGGTGTTCGGGGACCTTTCCGGTTGCGGCTGGGCGGATTTGCGGAGTATGTAAGCGCCAGCGAGAAGGCGTTGACACCAAAGTCTGCGGGGATGAGCTTCGAGCAGGCGGCGGAGTCGGTACGTTAGGCGACGCGGCTCAGGCGCTTCGTTATCTTGGAGAAGGCCGTGCAAAGGGAAAATCGTCGTATGCATGAAAAGCTAGCTGACTTTGAAATACGTTTTTCTCATAGTTTCGTAATAATGTAATCCGCAGTACGTATGGCAAGGGCTACCGTCGATAAAGTCGGATTGGAGGCGCCCATGAGCGGGAGAATGCTGTTATCGGCCACGAATAAACCGGTCACGCCAAACACCTCGCCATGGGGGTTCGTCGCTCCATCGCTGCTGTTATCACTCATCCGGCAAGTTCCCGATACATGATTATCTTGACCGGCAGGCATCAGACAAAGATCAGACTGACCGTTCTTAGAAATCAAAGGCGCTTTAATGACTTCGGAAACTTTTTTTATCCCCTGCGCAACTTGATCGATTATTTCTTTGTCCTTTTCGCTATAAGAGAAATCGATTTGAATTTTCGGTACCCCGTATTCATCCCGGACATTCGGATTCAAATACACTTGATTCTCAAACCGCGATTCCACGATTCCAAAACCCTCAAATCGAACCCCTAATTCCTTCCGCAAAGGCGGTTCTTCATAGCTGTACCAAAAATCGTCTCCAGGTCCATAGAGTTGAATTTGAAACGGTTGCTCGTTCGTTTGAGGGATTAATATGCCTAGCGTCCCCAACAGCTCGGAAAAATCCGCTCTGTCCAATACGCCATGCGCCATGAGAAAAGAATGATTGGTCAGATAATGACCGATTGCTCTGCCTTGAATCCCCGAATGAAGAAGAATTTGCGGCGTTACGAGAGCCCCTGCCGAAAAGACCACGTTCCTGGACTTGAGGAAAAACGATTTCTTATTAGGGTTTTTCACTTCTACGCCGACAGCTTTCCCGTTTTCGTGGAGCACCTTCACGGCTCGGGCATTCACGGCCAAATCAAAAGACCTGCGGTTTAATGAATACGCAAATAAATTCATGGCGCTGAAAAATACATTGGAATGGATTCGCCCGTATTTTGTCTGCGCTAAATCAACCGCTAGCGGAAAACCCGCCGCTTCGGTATAACCGCCTCCCCGAAGTCGGTTCACAAGGACTTCCGTGATGGAAGAACCTTTGGTGTAATCCCGACTTACATTCATCACCTCTTCGGCAATATTGTAGTAATAACTCATCTCTTTCAATGAGGGCGGCCACTTGCTCAGCACGGATGGGTGAATTCGAGGAGAGACGCCAGACCAAAACAACGTTCTTCCCCCAAGCGCATAAAGCAGCGTTGCCGCCGGAAAGTCCGGGATTTCCTTGCCAATCGGTATCGAAATTTTAGGGTTTGTAAAAAATTGCGCGAATCGCTTCACATTTAACGTAGGGAGGTTCTGTGCATGCATGGGCAACAAAAGATCGCCCGCATCAATGATGCCGATCCGTTTGCCGCTTGCTATCAACCGTTCGCACAGCCTCCAAAGAACGGCACTGCCTCCGGCCCCGGTGCCAACGATTAATACGTCATAATCGGTTTTCTCCATCTCCTCTATGGGGGTAAGCGGAATCCATTGATCCAGGTAGCTTGTCGGAGGGGCAGGTGCACAAGTGGGGGGAATATAGAGTCGGCTCATGCCAGCCGCGTTTAACGGGGGGAGCCTCACTGGCATGCCGCCAATGTTCCGGTCAGGCTCCTTCATGTTCGGGTTCAGCGTCATAAGCTCCGTGACAGGAATCTGATGTTGATTCGCGATTTTCCGCAGGGTATAGCCGTCGTTTGCGATGAATATTCTCATGGGTTCACTCCTTCTTCATCGGGCAGCCCAGACCATTCCCCGTTGCATCATCGTCAGAACTTCGGGTTTGGTGACAACGTCCAAGGAGTGACCTAAAGAACAATAAAAAACTCGTCCTCTTCCGTATTTTTTTATCCATACGACCGGCATGACGACTTCTCTCCAAACTTCCGGGGGATGAACTTTGAATAAAGTCGTTGCAAGCACTTCGTTGGCCGGATCGACAAGCATGTAGTATTGCTCGGAAGTAACGGTAAAATCGCGAATTCCCGCCGTTATTGGGTGATTCGGATTGCAAATGTGGACCGGATAGGTGACTCCGGCGCCTCCGGGATGAGCGACAAATTGTCCGCCGACCATGAGCTGGTATTCTATTTCGCAGCGAAACGCGTCTCCCATACCGCCGTGCATCCCGGCTACCCCGGTTCCGTTGCTGACGGCGTCAAGGAGGGAACGCAATTGTTCTGGAGTCATTGTTCCCAGAGTCCAATCAGGCACGATCAAATCCATCCGCATGACTTTCTCCCGGTCGAGCAAAACGTCCAGTGTATCCGCAATTTCCACCTCAAAGTTTGCTTGCCGCAATAATCGTGCCAGAATCGCCGCGATTTCTTTTGGTCTATGCGGTGGATATCCGCCTTGTATAATTAGCGCCTTTTTGTGCCTGCGATAGCTAGTTCGGGTTGGATGCGAGTTTATATTAATAATTAAAGAATGATTTTTCATTAGGATTCTTCCTCCGCTGCGCAAAAATAAATGATCGACCAAAAGGTACCATCAATATATGCTCAGTTTCGGTATAGGTGAAAGCCCAACAGTGGATCCAAAACGCGAAATGGCGGCGCAAGGGTAACCTCCCTAACGTCGCCATTTCTTCATGGACTACCTATCAAGAAGAGATCCCCGAACGCCTCCTCGTCCTTGTACCCGATTCCGCCATTATACTCTATCCACCCTCGCCTTATTCCGTCGTCATTGTCATTGACCAGGAGTGAAAACTTTAGCTTCATGCCGTTAGACACGGCGGTAATGCCAAGCTCCTCCCATGGAACAGCAACTTCATATACGGTTTTGTTCCCAGAGCGTGTAATCGCGTAATTCAGAGAAATAACCTCGCCAATGGCATATCCGTCCGGGGCGATCCATCGCCAATTCGTTATAGAGCCGTCCTGATGGAGGGCAACCCCGATTTCATTGGTACCCATCGCTTTGCCGTCTGAATCGATCATTCCGAACGCAAATTGCATGCTGTCTCCTTGCCAGATGTCATCTTCCGTTTTCTCTTGCACGTGCTTGTCGTCCGTCATTTCCAAGCCTATATAAACATGATTCTCGTCCCAAGAAATATATCCGGTTCCCCCTAAATCGTTCACTCCGTTCCAGTCTTGAATTTTCGCCTGTTTCTCTTGGTTCAATGCAAAACCAGTTTGACCCTTCCATTCATCTAACGCCCCATCGATTCGGATCTCGTTTTTCTGCGGCAAGGAGAGAAGCACATTTGTTGAATCGGCAGTCTCTAGGATAATGTCCCCTTTTTGGTTTGCAAAACTTACAGTAGGACTACCTTCCATATTAAAAGGCAATTCTATCGTTTTCGTCTGCCCGGATGTTAACGAATCGATGGAAAACCGGTCCTCTTGGAGGCCGTTTGCCGATTGGTGTTTAATATGAAGTTGCCCGGTTTGATCGGATAGGGATAAGTTTTGAACCTCCGCGCGGGTATGTATTTGCTTCAGATTGACGTCATAGACCCTATTGAATATGACATGCAGCGGATCTACGACCTTCACATAGACCGAGATGGAAGCCATCCTCGACGATTCCTGTTCCGATTGCGGCGCCATCACGATAGGGTAAATGCCCGGAACGGCATTCTCCGGCACCTTAACGCTGAGCTCGATATCCGATTTGGGTTCAAATGCAGAGTCGCTCTCAAGCTTCCATTCCTCCGGAAGCTGCATCTTGATCCGACCCCTTGCATCCGCTTGGATTTGCTGCCGTTTAAGCGGCACTATCACAGAGTCCCCTGCGGATGCACGCAAACCGGTCGTATCGGTCCAATAGGATTGTTCGGACTTATCCATCGTATTTCGCATGAAGTAAGAAGTGGAGGCGACCACCGAATCCCAGTATTTCGGATTCTTGTAGTTATGGCCTACCCCTTCCATCGTTAAGAAGTCGTGATACGCATCTTGTTCCTTTAAGATGCCGTAAAACGTCTCGCTCGAATGATAGGGAATGATATTATCTTTCGTACCGTGAATCAGAATCATTGGCGGAAAATGAGGATTTTGAACATTCTGAACCATGCCGCCATAAATATCAATAATGGCAAAGATGCCAAATGGGTTCTGAATACCTCCGGTTAAAAACACATTGGCAAAGTTAATCGACAAGATTCCGCCGGCCGAATCGCCCCCAATAGCTATACGATCATGATCCAAACGATACTCGCTTTGGTGCTCTTCGATCCAACCCAGCACACCTTTTACGTCATCCATCGCGTCGTTTAACGTACCGTCAAAATCTTGGAAAGGGTCATCGCGCAGACGATAGTTCGCCGACAGAACCACATACCCTCGGCTGGCCCATTCGTTCGATATTTCCGCGGCGTCTCTCTTGTCGCCCCCGCTGAAGCCTCCGCCATGAAAGAAAACAACGACCGGACGCATCGGGAAGGTATCGTTCTCCGGCTCATACAGGTCAAGCGCAAGCTTCTCTTGCTCCATACGATAATTTTGTTTTGTCTGGTAGATGAGATCTTCATGCGCTTTCACCTTAAATTGCGGCTCTAGAAACCGGAGGTCGTCTGCCTTAACCTGAGCTGGAGGGGCTGAAGAAGCTGAGGTTGGCTGTACATCTACTTCCTCATTCTTATTCCCTTTACCATTTCCCTCCAGGTAGAATAGCACCGTACCGACGATAACAATCAAACAAATTATTGAATACAATGCCCCTTTTTTGCGCATATCACTACCATCCTCTCAAATGGCTGTAACGATTCAACTCATCATACTCATCGCTAATCTAGCTCAGTTTAATAATTCCATAATATGGAATGAATGTCAACGATCATTAGCGCGGGTTGAAGTCGACAAATGAAGCATTGACAATTTACCTACTAAAAGATAGAATTCAAATATGAACAAAAAATCCCAAACGGCGCAAGCGATATTGGATACCGCCGAATCCATCGTACAAGAGAGCGGCTTTAACGGATTCAGCTACGCGCACATCGCAGATAAGGTCGGCATACGAACGGCCAGCATTCATTACCATTTTCCGAACAAGGAGGATTTGGCGGTCGCGTTAATCGAACGGTATACCGACAAATTCGTCGCGGCTTCCGCTCGGATCGATGCCGAATCGCCGAATGCTCCGGAAAGGCTGCGGAAATTTATTGCGATGTATCGCGATCCGGTATTGGAGTACCGCACTTGTCTGGGGGTCATGTTCTCGAGCGATGCCAGCACGTTATCGGAGAAGGCGCAAGAGCAATTGACCGGATTCATCTCCGCAACGTTATCGTGGCTGGAACAAGTTCTGAGTCTCGGACGTTCGGAAGGAACGCTGCGCTTCGAAGGAGACGCGGAGACGCAAGCCCATATCTTTCTGGCGTCGCTTCAAGGAGCGCAGTTGCTGGCGAGAAGTTTTCGGGACATTCGAAGGTTCGACCAAATCACGGAAGAATTAATATCTGCTTTTGCGTAAGCGAAGCGGATATTTTTTCAAATATTAATTCTATCTTTTAGTAGGTAGAGAAATGAGGGTAAAGATGAGCATTCGAGATAAGGTAGCGGTTATTACGGGAGGAAGCAGCGGCATGGGGAAAGCAACCGCGGTCGAGCTGGTGAAAAGGGGGGCGAAGGTCGTCATTAACGGCCGCCGCGAGCAAGCTTTGGCCGAGGCAGCCAAAGAAATCGACCCCAGCGGCGATAACGTGAGTTACGTCGCGGGCGACGTTGCGGATCCAAACACGGCTGATCGCTTGATCGGAGAGGCGTTGAAGCGCTTCGGACGGATGGATACGCTGGTGAACAACGCGGGTATTTTCATTGCAAAACCATTCACGGAATATACCGAAGCGGACTTCGCTGCGATATTGTCGACCAACCTCGCGGGTTACTTCCATGTAACCCGGAGGGCGGTGGCCGAGATGCTCAAACAAGGCGCCGGCCATATCGTCAACATCACGACGAGCCTCGTCGACCAGCCGATAGCGGGCGTACCTTCCGTGCTCGCTTCGTTAACGAAAGGCGGGCTGAACGCGGCGACCAAATCGCTTGCGATCGAATACGCGACTAGAGGCATAAGGGTCAACGCTGTATCGCCGGGAATAATCAAAACGCCGATGCATGCCGCCGAAACTCATGGGTTTTTGGCTAAGTTGCATCCGATGGAACGCATGGGCGATACGAATGACATTGTCGAAGCGATCCTCTACCTGGAGTCGGCGGGCTTCGTGACCGGCGAGATTCTCCACGTGGACGGCGGACAAAATGCCGGCTTCAGAGCGGGCTAATAGGAGGGAAACGAATATGCCTATCGTTACGATTCAAGTGACCCGCGAGGGCACGACTCCGGATCGCCAGTCGGTGACTTCGGAGGAAAAAGCCAGTTTGATTAAGGGCGTCAGCGAACTACTTCGCGACGTGCTGAACAAACCGCTAGACGCGACATTCGTCATCATTGAAGAGGTAGAGCTCGACAATTGGGGCTGGGGCGGAATGCAGGTTCCGGAATATCGGCGCAGACGAGCTGCCAAGACGACTTGAGGCATGAGGTAGCACATCTCGCCGTCGGCATCAATTTGCGAAAGTGAAACTGTATGCGGGGAGCTGAAGCGATTGGATTTCATACACGGACAATCCGATCTCAACGGGTGAGGAATTAGAGTCGATTGCTGTATAGCAGTACTTTCTCCTTGAATACATCGCCATGTGGCCTTTACACCCCGGCGATGTATTTTTCTATATCTGAAGTCAACACGAAATCAACGCGCGGCTCCTGAATATACTTTCATGACGGGTCGATTCGAACACTTGCTCGTATCCTCAAAATGCTTTGTACGGACAGACAAAGGGCCGGTAATCTCCACTAATGGAGATACCGGCCTTTCAATACTTTCGCGCCTTTACAAAGTCAACTGCGAGAGGTTGAGTCAACATGGAGTCAACACCAGTGTTTATTTTGAAAATCTATCCCCTTAACGTGTAATGCGACGGAGAGTATAGAAAGGAAGAACATTTTGACTCAATACTATGGCGGTTGAGATAAAGACGTGATATACTTCGATCTTATTTTAATCAATCGAGAAGAGGTGGCACTGTGAACGGGATCATCAATTATGAAGTGTTTTTGGTGACAGGAATTCTTCTGAATCTAATTCCTGGTGCAGATACGATGTATATAATAGCTAGAAGTATCTCGCAAGGCAGAAGAGCGGGCGTTCTTTCCGTATTTGGAATTCTTACAGGCTCATTGATCCATACGCTTCTAGCAGCTTTTGGTTTATTGGTTATACTTACGAAATCGGTTGTTCTATTTAATGTGGTAAAAATGATCGGGCTTGTTTATTTGGTTTATTTGGGCATTAAAATGATAAGCTCTAAGACTTCAATGGGCCACACTACAATTTTGGCTAATGAGTTGAATTTAAAGAGGATTTATCTTCAGGGTATTTTAACGAGTATCACGAATCCAAAAGTTGCATTGTTTTTCATTTCCTTTCTTCCACAGTTCGTTGATCCGATTCATGGGGGATCCTTTGCTTTTATTATTCTTGGCTTAACGTTTACTTTTACTGGTGGCGTATGGTGCATTTTGGTCGCCTTATTTTCTTCATATGCTACAAACAAGTTAAGGAATAATTCGAAAATTGCTACAGTCCTGAATAAGATAACGGGAATTGTTTTCATAGGGATGGGGCTTAATTTACTCCGGGCGAAGGCAACCAGATAAAATGTTCTGAAACCAATCAGACAGCTGGAGCGATTGGATTTCGTACAGTGAGAACCCGATAGCCGTTGGCGATGAAGAAGAACGGAAAGGCACCGGCAGGCGGATTTAGGTTGCCCGACCCGGTCTTAATGCGTATTCCGGAAACTTTGGTCAGTCATTCCGGTAATGTTTAGCCACTCATTCCGGAAATAGTTGGTCACTTGTTCCGGAAAGTGTTATCCACTTTAACCCTCTCAATTCAGCTTCTCTATTACATATCAGATTTTCCAGTTTTGGGCAAGGATGCGAGTCTTTTTCTCATCGAATCTCCCTGGATATCAAGTCGATAAGCGCGATGAATGAGACGATCTAAAATCGCATCGGCCAAGGTTGGATCGGCGAAATGTTGGTACCATAAATTTATCGGTAGTTGGCTGGCCAAACATGTTGCATGCAACGATACTCGGTCATCAAGGATGTCGAGCAGTTCTCGGCTTTCAACGGTTCCAAGTGGGGCAAGGCCCCAATCATCAAGGATTAAGAGATCTACTTTAGTCAGTTGATTGGCTAGTTTTCTGTAGGTGCCGTCACCCTTAGCGAG
>NZ_JBHSMH010000096.1:0-865 GCF_042655365.1 Cohnella suwonensis
GGTGGGACGTCGTGAACACATGAACGTTATATGAAAGGGATGCAAATCTAAAACAGAAAGAAGGAACGAATTTGTTTAGATTGTTTAGAAAGAAACGTATTTCTTTCAAGAACCAGATTAATAAGTTTGCTGAACTCGGTATTACATTGAATTCTGGGGTAGAATTGGAAGATTTGCTTGAAGAGAATTCTGAACAATCATACGAGTCAGAACCGTTTGATTTATTATTACTGACATTGGGCGGAGAGATTTTTAAGGAAGAGCATTTTTTAATACCCTCAGATAACATCTGGCACTTTGATACTGAGTGTATAGAGGATCATGGTGATTATAAAGCCATCATAGAACGGCTTAAGAAACTGACTAATTTGGATATTCATAATATTAAAGACTACATTGATATTGAGAATGAACAAGCATGGGTTTCATTTGATTATCAAAACAAGACAATTAAATGGGATCTCAATATTAATGATGATTGGGTAGATCCTGAAATATTCGATAAATTCACAAACCTTATAAGTAAAGAATCTGATAAGACAATTGTAATGGCTTCTTTAGGACAAGATTGTTTAATTGCATATATGAATGAAGAAAAACAAAAGGAATTAAATAAACTTGTGAAATATAATTTCCAGTAAAGCTTGTAAGCGTATCGAGAGGGCATCCCCATCATATAACACCATGTTCACGCATCGGCGGACGAGCCGCCTCGGTCCGGCAGGAGTAGGGAAGCGGATTCGACTGGAGTTATTCAGTAACAGGGAAGTAATTCAGCCGGACACATCCGCACCACCTAACCGCATCGCGGCCGGCTCCTTTCGGAGCCTTAAGGTGGTGGGACGTCGTGAACACATGAACGTTA
>NZ_JBHSMH010000097.1:0-29498 GCF_042655365.1 Cohnella suwonensis
CGGCTGGCAATGCTTCGAGCGTAGCGGCAATCCCGTTCACAACGACAGCAACGCCAGATACAACAGCGCCAACGTTAAGCTTAACCAGTGCAAGTGCAACAACCGACACCACAACAACCTTAAACTTCACATCGGATGAAGCAGGAACCTACTACTATGTAGTCTATGCAGCGGCAGACGCAGCACCGAATGCGGCAACGATTGCAGCACAAGGAACAGCCGTAGCCAAAGGAACAGCGGCAGCAGTCGCAGCAGCGAACACGGCTAACGTAACCGGCTTGACCGCATCCACAGCGTACAAGGCCTATGTCATCGTCAAAGACGCGGCTGGCAATGCTTCGGGCATAGCAACAATCTCGTTCACCACGATAGTAACGCCAGATACAACCGCGCCAACGTTAAGCTCAACAGATACACAAAACACACCAAACACCGGGGTCGAAGTGCTGGTCAATGGCAAGGCCGAGAACGCAGGCACGGCAACAACAACCAAAGTGAACGAGCAAACGGTAACGACCGTAGCAGTCGATTCGAAGAAGCTGGAGGACAAGCTCGCGGCGGAAGGCGAACATGCCGTCATTACGATTCCAGTGAATACGAAATCCGATGTCGTGATCGGAGAGCTTGACGGCCAAATGGTCAAAGACATGGAGCAAAAGCAGGCAGTTGTTGAAATCAAAACTGCGGACGCTACCTATACCTTGCCTGCGCAGCAGATCAACATTAGCGCGATTTCGGATCAGCTTGGCAAGAGTGTGCAGCTTCAGGATATCAAGCTGCAGATCGAAATTTCCAAACCGAACATGGACACGGTGAAGGTCGTGGAAAACTCGGCAGCCAAGGGAGAGTTTGCCCTTGTCGTCCCGCCGCTCAACTTTACGGTAAAAGCCAAAAACGGTGATACAACGATTGAAGTATCCAAGTTTAACGTTTACGTAGAAAGAACGATTGCGATTCCAGACGGTATAGATCCGAGCAAAATCACGACCGGGGTCGTTGTTGACCCGGACGGAACCGTTCGTCACGTGCCGACCAAGATCGTTATCATCGACGGCAAGTACTATGCGAAAGTGAACAGCTTGACGAACAGTACTTATTCCGTCGTATGGCATCCGATTGAGTTCAAAGATGTCGCGCAGCACTGGGCGAAGGATGCGGTGAACGACATGGGCTCGCGGATGGTCATCAGCGGCATCGGCAATGACATGTTCAATCCCGATCAAGATATTACGCGAGCGGAGTTTGCGGCGATTATGGTTCGGGGATTGGGACTGAAGCTGGAGAACGGTTCAAGTCCATTTGCGGACGTGAAGATAACGGACTGGTACAGCAGCGCAATTCAAACCGCCTATGCGTACAAGCTGATCAGCGGGTTTGAAGACGGTAACTTCCGCCCGATGGACAAGATCACGCGGGAGCAAGCGATGACGATCATCGCGAAAGCGATGGAAATAACCGGTCTTGGGGCGAGCCTTCAAGCCAAAGCAGCAGATGAACTGCTGAGTCCCTTCGCCGATGCGAACAACGCATCGGAGTGGGCGAAGAACGGTATTGCCGACTGCTTGCAGGTCGGAATCGTCTCCGGTAGAAGCGGCACGGTGCTTGCGCCAAAAGCTTATATCACAAGAGCAGAGGTTGCCGCTATCGTACAAAGACTTTTACAGAAGTCTGAGCTCATTTAGGTTAGACCGTTCTTTGGAAAAGGGGTTATCTCATCATGAGAGATAGCCCCACTAAGAAAGGAATCCATAAAAAATTTATGCCAGAAATTATGGTTGTTGAACGGTAAAGAAGCCGTACACTTATTTAAGCAGATAAGGCCTGATTTGGTTACTATGGACATTACGATGCCCGAGATGGATGGCATTGTTGCCTTGACTGAGATCAAAAAGATAGATCCGCATGCAAAGGTAATTATGTGCTCGGCTATGGGACAGCAGAAGATGGTGATAGATGCCATTCAGGCAGGAGCAAAAGATTTTATCGTCAAGCCTTTCAACAAGGATAGGGTGATCGAGGCCATCAGCACTATCGCGAGGGCGCTGCTCGGCGAGCCGGGCATTCTGATCTTCGATGAGGCCACCAGCGCGCTGGACTCGGAGTCGGAACGGATTATTCAGCAAAATATGGATTCGATGATGAATGGACGCACGGCTCTGATCATCGCCCATCGGCTAAGCACGGTGCAGAAGGCCGATCTCATTCTCGTTATGGATCGCGGTGCGATTGTGGAGTCCGGTTCCCACGATGAGCGATATGACGGGCGAAAGATGAAGCATTGGTTAGTTGACGGGAAAGCCGTCTCTACGGCAGCTGGTAGCTGTCAGAGAGATGGTTTTTTTTGTTTTCGGTTTGGATGAACATGTAAGTTAATCGATTTACAGATATAGCCAATCGTTATAATATGGAAAGATGGCGCTTGGAGACATCGAACAAGGGGGAGCGGAAATGGAGTCATTCGAAAGCGATGTAACGAGAAAATCTTATTGGTGGGCGCTTTCGTTTTTGAGGCCTTACGGCAAGAACATTGTATGGCTAACTCTATGCGGGTTGCTCGCGGTATCGGGAGAAACGCTGGCGCCGAAGGTCATTCAATACATCATCGACCACGTCGTCGCCGAGCGCGACGTTTCGCTTTTTTATTGGCTGATCGGGTTGCTCTTAGCGGTCAATATGCTGATGCTGGCGGCCAAGAACATCCGCAACCTGTTGCAGCGGACGATTGGCGAGCTCGCGGCGCGCGATATGCAGATGGCGATATACCGTCACCTGCGCCGGCTCGGCTTCGCCTACTATGAGCGGAATCCCGCCGGCGAGACGCTGTCCATGTTTAATTCGGAGGTCTATTCGGTCCAGAAAATATATCGTCAGTATTTGCCCGGCATCATAGACAACGTCTTGTTCGTATCCGTCGCGGTCGGCATGCTTCTTGCCATTAACGGCTGGCTGACGCTGATCATGGTGCCGACGTTCGCGCTCTACTACTTATTCGGTCCGTATTTCGAGCGCAAGGCGGCGCATTATGGCAAGCTATCGGGACATGGGCGGATCTCGTTCAATCAGAAGGTATATGAAAGCGTATCCGGCTTTCGCGAGTTTCGCGCGTTCGGATCGCAGCGCTGGTATCACGAGCGGACGTATGCGGAGCATAAGCTGTGGGCGCGCGACTATTTGTCGGCGGCGACCTATGGCTTCGCGCGCGGCAGCTATAGGCGGGTGACGTTCTATCTTGGGGCGATCGCGTTGTTCGTCGGCGGTTATCATATGCTCCGTCACGATTGGATTTCCCTCGGAGGTTTCGTCGCGTTCACGCTGCTGTATATGTCGGCGATGTTTAAGCTTACCTTGCTCGTCACGCAGCTGACCGAGCAGCGGCTTATTATTCACCAGACGGCACCGCTGTACGAGTTCATGCTTAAACCGGTTGAGATCGACGATCCGGAGGAGCCGATCGACCTACCGGAGGTACGGGGACGGCTAACATTCGAGGACGTCCGGTTCGGATACCCGGGGCAGCGGCCGGTCATTAATGGCTTCAGCCTCGATATTCTTCCCGGGGAAAAAATCGCCTTCGTCGGCTCGAGCGGCGGCGGCAAGACGACGCTGTTCAAGATGATCGGACGCTTCTACGATCCGACGGGCGGCGTCCTTCGGCTCGACGGCGTGCCGATCCGGCAGCTGACGCTCGAGACGCTGCGCGAATCGATCGGTTATGTGTTCCAGGAAACGTATTTGTTCGGCTCGTCCGTGAAGGAGAACATCCGATTCGGCCGTCCGGAGGCGACGGACGAGGAAGTCGCCGAAGCGGCCAAAGCCGCCTATGCGCACGACTTCATCATGGCGCTGCCGGAAGGCTATGACACGGCGGTCGGCGAGCGCGGCATCAAGCTGTCGGGCGGACAGAAGCAGCGGATTGCGATCGCGCGCATGTTCATCAAGCAGCCGGCTGTCATTCTGCTTGACGAAGCGACATCGTCGCTCGATAACGTCAGCGAGTACGAAGTGCAGCAGGCGCTTGACCGCGTGCTTGTAGGTCGGACGACCATTGCGATCGCTCATCGTCTGTCTACGGTGAAAAATTTTGACCGGATCGTGTTCGTGCATGAGGGACGCGTTGCGGAAGTCGGGACGTACGAGGAGCTGATCGCGCGCAAAGGGCTGCTTTACGAGCTTGAGCTTGGCCATGACGCGGTTCACGAGGAGGTGACCGCGTCATGAGATACGGCAAGTTTATTTGGCGCAACATGATGATCGTCAAGCAAACGTATGCAATCTTGCTGCTGCTGCTCGCGCTGGAGTCCGTTTCGAACTATACGCTTGTTTACGTGCAGAAGATTCTGATCGACGATGTGTTCGGCAAGCAACAATACGAATGGCTTCCCGGAGTGATCGCGGTGTTTGCCGTCGCGGGCCTCGTACACGCGCTCATGTTTACGATGACGAGCCGGCAGCTTGTCCGAAACGAGTTTCTGATCAGCCACTCGTTGCTGCGGGGGATGCTCGGGCGGATCGAGAACGTGCCGGTCGATCGGTTCGGTCGCGAGCGCACCGGCAAGCACGTGTATACGATGACGCAGGATCTGTTCAATACGGCGAGCTTCATGGGCTGGCAGTTGCCGCGAGGCGGACAGGAAATGTTGAACCTGCTCATCCTGATCGGGTTCATCGGTTTCGCAAGTCCGGTACTGCTGCTGATGGTGATCGTCATGTGCGTCTTTTATCTGGCAGCCGGCTACTATTTCACGCCGAAGCTGAAGGAAGCGGCGAAGAAGGTGTCCGAGCGGCGAACGAAGCTGCTGATCCAGATCGAGGAGGGCGTCGCTTCGACTCGGGAGATTGTCGCGTATCATCGGTTGAAGTGGGAAGAAAGGCTGTACAATGGGATATTCGACCGTTACTTTGACCAAGTAATGGAGGAAGGGAAGCTCGTCAACCGGCAAATGCGCTGGAGCGATCCGATGAAATGGGGTATCGGCCTGATCGTGCTCGGCTACGGCGGCTATGAGCTCATGTATGGCCGGATGTCGGTCGGTATGTTCGTCGTCGTGTTGCAGTTTGCGATGAACTTGTCCGAGTCGTGTTACAACGTGTTTCAGTTTTTCATGGGCTTTTCCAGTCAGATGGCGTATATGGATCGGGTGGGCGGCATTCTGGAAATGGAGCAGCACGAGCGCGGCCATGCCAAACTGCCGGAAGGCGCCAAGTCGCTGTCATTCGAATCGGTCCGTTTCCGGTATGGGGAAGAGCTGCCGGATGTCATCCGAGAGCTGTCGGTCGAGCTGACGGCGGGACGCAAGATCGCTTTCGTCGGCACGAGCGGCGGCGGTAAATCGACGATCGCCGGACTGCTCATTCGGTTCTATGATCCGGCGGACGGCATGTTGGCGATGAACGGCATTCCGGTGCGCGAGCTGGATCGGGGCGATTGGACGGAGCGCATGTCGATCGTGTTCCAAGATCCGTATATGTTCCCGGACACGATTGGGGCGAATTTACTGCTTGGGCGCGAAGGGCTAACCGATGCGGATATGGCGGAGGCATGCCGGATCGCCCAGATCGATTCCTTCGTAAGCGGGTTGCCGGAAGGCTATGATACGGAGGTCGGGGAGCGGGGAATCAAGCTGTCCGGCGGCCAGCGCCAGCGGCTCGCGATCGCACGGGCCATTCTCGGCGATCCCGACATTCTCGTGCTCGACGAGGCGACTTCGGCGCTGGATCTCGAGACGGAGCGGCGGCTGCTGGAGGAGCTCGATCAGCGGCGGAGCGGATTGACGACGATCATGATCGCTCACCGTTTGTCGACGATCGAGAACGCAGACATCATTTACGTGCTCGAGAAAGGAAGGCTTGCCGACAGCGGAACGCATAAAGAACTGCTGGCGAAGCGGGGCGGCGTCTACAGCGAGCTTCTAATGGCGCAGCATTAGAGCAATGATCTCAGAAAAACTAATCTCTTCAATAATGAAAAACCGCGAAGGCTTGATGCTACGCGGTTTTTCTCTATTTTATGGTGGTTATTTCCGGACCAGACTAAACTGCTTATCAAGCCCTATTTCGACGGGCCGGAGCATGTTGCCTTGATCCTGTTTCACGCAAAATAGATGGAAAAGTTGACACTAATTTGTCCAGAGGGGAAGCGAGAGCGCAAATAGAGGGAAAAGCTCCCACTAAAATCGCTACCGAAACGGATTTGCGGGGTTGAAGGGTGATTAATGGGAAATTTTCCCTCTAAATGTTACAAAAACGGCGGTTGGGTGTAGTTTAGTGGGACATTTTCCAGCTAATCCAGTCCCCGCAGCGGCTCGCAGTTTCGCCATAGTCGCGCAGACGGTTCACACGGTAAAACAGAGGCGGTTTGACTCGCGTAAGCAACAAGGGTCTGGAGCTCAGCCAAAATAAATAATTACGTCGGTCAAAAGCCATAAAGGCTTGATACTGCGCGGTTTTCGGCTTATTCGTGACCCAATCTTTCATTATTCTTTTATTCGGCTGTATTAGATTAATGGATAACAAAGCGATTCAATTCTAAGGAGGACATCCCGTGTCGAATATAACGAGAACGAGACTATTATTTTGTATAACGCTTCTTCTGTTGTTTACAACGTTTTTCACCGGTTTTTCATTCATGACGCAACCGTCCGCGGCGTATGCAGCAACCACTGGCACGAACCTTGCTCTAGCAACGAATGGAGCTACAGTTTCATCTAGCAGCAGTATAGAATCCCTCCCGGATTGGGCGATGGCGAACATCAATGACGGAAGTGAAGTTTCCACGCCCGGCACATCGCTTGGATGGACTAGCAACGTTGCTTCTGCGCCCACGAACCCGGAATGGGTGCAGTTAGACTTGGGCGCCGATCAGACGTTTAACCAAGTGAAGTTGTTCCCGCGTACGGACGGCATCGCCGCTGGAGGCGGATTTCCCGTAGATTTCAATGTTGAGGTGTCGACCGACGAGCAGAACTGGACGATGGTAGATGAAGAGTCGAATTTTCCAATCCCGAATCCGGTTATCGGCCAAGAATTTAACTTCGCAAGCGTCACTGCTCGATATGTCAGAGTTACGGGCACTAAACTGGGGCATGACGAATCTAATAATTACTATATGCAACTTGCCGAGATGGAAGTTTATAACGCTGATCTTCTTGCTCCGCCGAGTTTGACTGCGGACACGACCGACAATGATAGGGATCACGACATCGAGATTGCGTTCACGGACGATGAAGCGTGGCGAGATGCGATCAAGGCCGTGAAGGTCGGGACGAATACGCTGGACAGTACTGATTACACGATCAGCGCCGGGACGATCACGATCAAGGCAAGTACGTTGCCGATCGGGAGTCTTGATATTACGGTAAGGGCAGACGTGTATGCGAATGGAACAGCGGTTCAGGCAGTGTTGTTTAATTATCCGGGCGATGGAGCGGGTACCGCAAACGATCCTTACCAGATTGCAACCGCCGAACAACTCGATAAGGTCAGGAATAATCTGCAATCCGGCGTATATTTCAAGCTGACGGCGGATATTGATTTAAGCGGCTACCAGGCCGACGAGGGCTGGATACCAATAGGGGATAGTGATACGCCGTTTCAAGGAGATATGGACGGAAACGGTTATAAAATCAAGAATCTTAAGATTAATAGTCCTTCTGGTCAGTATATAGGGTTATTCGGTTATACAGGCGAAAACTCCATCGTTCACAATATAAGGTTGGAAAATGCAATCGTAAGCGGAAATACTTACGTAGGCGGCTTCGTTGGTAGGAACTTAGGAACCATCAGCAACAGCTCCGCCTCAGGAAATATAAGTGGTAAATATAATATTGGCGGCTTGGTTGGTGGGAATGAAGGAACGATCAGCAGCAGCTCTGCCGCTGGAAGTGTAAGTGGTAACATCTTTGTAGGAGGCTTGGTCGGTAACAATATTTATTATACCGGTATAGGAACCATCAGTAACAGCTACGCCACAGGAAATGTGAGCGGGCAAAGTAATGTAGGCGGTTTGGCAGGTTACAGTGTTGGACACGTAAGCAACAGCTTCGCCACAGGAAGCGTTAGCGGAAGCGACAGCAATGTAGGCGGCTTGGTTGGTTACAGTATGGGAACCGTAAGCAACAGCTACGCCATGGGAAGCGTAAGCGGGAGCTCCGATACAGGCGGCTTGGTTGGTTACGATGTATTTGGTGGTACAGCGATCCACGACAGCTTCTACGACACGGGAACGACAGGACAGTCCGATACGGGAAAAGGCGATGGCAAATCGACTGCAGCGATGAAGACGCAAAGCACTTATACCGATGCGAATTGGGACTTTGCAAGCACGTGGGGGATAGGTTCGTCGCATAATAACGGATATCCTTATTTGCGGGCGTTGCTGAGAAATGTGACCTATGACGGAAACGAAAACACTGCAGGGGATGTGCCGTCTGACGGCAATGCGTACTGGCAAGGAGACACGGTCACCGTTCTGGACAATACGGAAAATTTGACGAGGACGGGCTATTCGTTCGCGGGTTGGAATACGGCGGCGGACGGAAGCGGAACGAGCTATAGCGTAGAGGAAACGTTCAGCATGGATTCGTTCGGCGTTACGCTGTACGCGAAGTGGAACCCGTCGGTAACGTATGATAAGAATACGGCGGACGGAGGAACCGTTCCGGCGAACAGCATTACGTACGAACAAAGAGCGACCGTTACGGTTCTGGGCAACACCGGAAATCTGGTTAAGGATGGTTACGCGTTTGCCGGATGGAATACGGCGGCTGACGGAAGCGGGAACAGGTATACGGAGGGAGACAGCGTCAACATCGGCGTGACTAGCGTAATCTTGTATGCGCAGTGGCTGTCGGCGAATGCGTTGTTGTCAGGCTTGTCCGTAGATCATGGAACGCTCGCGCCGGAGTTCGCTCCATCTGAACGCAGTTATACGGCAGATGTGGCGAGCAACGTTTCAAGCCTCCGGATTTCCTTTACCAAAGCAGACCCGAGTCAGTCGATTACGGTAACCGGCGCGACTTACGTTTCAGTTACGGATAGCGTGTATTACTCATACGGTGTTTCGAACTTGATTGACGGGTCAAATCCGATCCGGATTCTGGTGATGGCGGAGGACGGAACCGAAAATACGTATGATCTTAATGTGAATCGTGAAAGCAGTAACGCAGATTTGAGCGGACTGGCGCTGTCGACAGGCGCGTTGGACCCGGCGTTTGCTGCGGGTACAACGGGCTACACCTCTTCTGTGGCTAATGATGTATCTAGTCTTACGGTAACGGCAACCGTATCGAATCCCAACGCGACGGTGACGGTAAACGGAACAACTGCGACGAGCGGTCAAGCAAGCGGCGCAATCAGCCTGCAACCAGGCAGCAACTCCATTGTTATCGTCGTAACAGCCCAGGACCAAACCACGAAGAAGACTTATACGGTGAACGTGACGCGGCCTCAGGCATCCACGTCCGGAGGCGGTGACGGTGGAAGCGGCAGTGGCGGAAGTTCACCGACAAGCGACAAAGTGACCTCAACGGACGGAACATTGACGCTTCCGGCAGGCCGAGCGGGCGAAGTCGGCTTGGAAGATGCGGTCACGGTCTCCATTCCGACAGACGCTACCCATAAAGATTTGAGAATCACCATTGAGAGGCTGGCCAACACGCAAAACCTTCCAATGAATACGGACGCTTTGGTCAGCTCTGTCTACGAGATTCTGAAAAACTTCTCGGAGAACTTCAGCAACCCGGTTACGCTAACCTTCAAGTTCGATCCGAATAGCTTGAAAGGCAATGAGAAACCGGTAGTCTTCTACTATGACGAAACGAAAAAGGAATGGGTGAAAGTCGGAGGCACTGTAGATGGCAATCGGATCACCGTAGATGTCGATCACTTTACGAAGTTTGCGGTGTTCGCAGTCGACGCGGCGGACACACCGCCAACTGAGCCGGCAAAGCAGGTTATCTTCAGCGATATCTCCGGACACTGGGCGGAATCCGCGATTAATCAAGCGGTGAGCAAAGGAATCGTAACGGGCTATACGGACGGCACGTTTAAGCCGAACCGCACCGTGACGCGCGCGGAATTCGCCGTCATGCTGATGAATGCGCTGAAGCCGCAAGGCGAAGGAGCGGCGCTGAAGTTCGCCGATACGGCGAAGATCGGGGCCTGGGCGCAGAAAGCAGTCGCGCAAGCGGTACAAGCAGGTATTATTAACGGCTATGCCGACGGCACATTCCGTCCGAACGCAGAGATTACCCGTGCCGAGATGGCAGCGATGATTGCAAAAGCTTTGGGTAAATCTACCGAAGCCAATGCCGCAACCGGCTTCGCAGACGATAAGGACATTCCGGCGTGGGCGAAAGCCGGCGTTGCTTACGTGAAGCAAACCGGCATTATGCAAGGAAAGGGCGATAACGAATTCGCCCCTCAAGACTATGCCGCAAGAGCCGAGGCCGCAACGGTTCTGTTGAACCTGTCGGCGGCAAAGAGGAACTAGAATCGAAAAAGAGGGGCGGCGAGCCCAATGTCATAATGACATTGGCGGCGAGCCCCACTTTTTTGCGCTTGGAAGCGCGTCGATATAGGATCATTAATGACTTCCGCCTGAGCGGGTCATGTTCTTAATTGAACGAAATCGTGTAGGTTACCGAAGGAATAGGGGTCGTCGATCCGGGTACTCGCTCCACGACCGTGATCAGCGTGCCGGGATTGTAGTAGGCCGAACCGCCATAGTAATCCGTACTGTTCACGATAGATGTGCCCAGGTCGATCGTCGTATTATTGTAGCTCCAGTAATAATGCAGTCGGAGCGTATTCGCCGACGATGCCGTGACGTGAACGCTCGTGCCCGACGTCTTGGCGTTAGGGAGAATGTAAGCGTGGCCTCCGTCCGCGAGCGTGTTGGAATAAGTGCCTCCATAGCTTACGACGTACGGGTTAGCCGAGGCGGTAATGCTGAACATCAGCGATACGGCGATCAGTACGGCGAATAATACGCTAAGTTTTCTTCTCATCATGGAACCATCCTCACTCTAATGGATTTTTGTTTCAAAACGAACCCCATCACTCCTCTCGCCGATTGATAAAGTTAGCTAAAAAACTGGAAGTATTTATAATATAACCCGCGTTAATCGGGGTGTAAATAGTGATTAGGCCCTCCGAAAAATAAATAATTACGTGGTTTGACAAAACCGCGAAGGCTTGATGCTGCGCGGTTTTTGTCTGTTTACGGCCGAATCTTTCATTATTCTTTTATTGGGCGGTGCTAGACTATCATTATCTAACCTTGGATCAGATCCGAAAATGGAGGAAACATTGTGCGCAAACAAGCTAATAAAGCACTGATGATCATACTGACAATACTAATTACGGTGTTCGGCACCGCGCCGATAGGAGGAATCGGAAACGGCGAAGCTTATGCGGACGATATCGGCGGTTTCTCGGGCGGCGACGGTTCGAGCGGAAATCCTTTTCTCATCGGAACCGCAGATCAACTCAATCTGATCAGGGATCGGTTTTTAGATGCCGGGTTATATTTCGAACTGACGAACCATATTGACATGAGCAGCTATGCGACGGGCGCGGGCTGGGTGCCGATCGGTACGGTGGGCATGCCGTTCTATGGACATTTTGATGGCGGCGGATACAAAGTCATTGGATTAACGATAGATAAAGACTATGCTTTGGGGTTGTTCGGCGGTATCGGGCCTGGCAGTTCCGTTTCGAATATCAAGTTGGAAAACGTATCGATTAAAGGGCTTGGGGTTATAGCGGGTTTGGTTGGCGATAACGACGGAGGAGCGATAGAAAATAGCTGCGTTACCGGCAGCGTAAGCGGGGTTGACGCAACTGGCGGCTTGGTCGGCAGGAGCATGAACGGAGGAACGATCAAGAATAGCTGCTTCTCGGGGAATGTAGTTGGAACGGCCACCAATACGGGAGGCTTAGCAGGATTAATCTTCGGAGGAGGAAAGATCGAGAATAACGACGTCAAGGGGAGCGTGAACGGACAATTAAATGTCGGCGGTTTGATCGGCGCCAATGACGGAGCGGAAGTCCGCGGTAACTCCGTATCGGCCAATGTTATCGGTACTTCGGATTACATAGGCGGATTGATCGGTTACGAAACCAGCGGACTCATCGTCCATAGTTACCCCTCGGGGCAAGTGAGCGGAAAGAATGACGTTGGCGGCTTGGTCGGGTACAACGGCAACGGACAGATTAGCGAGAGCAGCGCTTCGGGGGATGTGCTCGGAGGCGATAAGTCTCGATTCGTAGGGGGCTTGGTCGGCTATAACGAAAGCGGAAAGATCAACGGCAGCTACGCGTCCGGTAATGTGGGCGGATCTTCTGGCGATGTTGGCGGTTTGGTCGGTTATAGCAATGGCGGAGAGATCGGCGACAGCTATGCCTCAGGGAACGTGCACGGAGAGGTCGAAATAGGCGGCTTGGTCGGGAGAATCGTCAACGCTTCGGTCAGCAACAGTTACGCCACGGGGGAAGTGAGCGGAATTTCTAATTTAGGCGGGTTGATTGGCTACGTTCCAATGGGCGGCCCCATGCCCGTCAACAGTTTTTACGACATGGATACGACCGGACAATCCGGTTCAAACGGCGGCACAGGTCTTGCTACCTCGGCGATGCGCGATCAAACCGTATATGAGACAGACAGCGCTCACGCTTGGGACTTTACGAATACTTGGGCGATAGATTCTTTGCGCAACGGCGGATATCCTTATTTGCTTGCCGTCCAAATTTTCTTGGACTATGACGGGAACGGCAACACCGGCGGAGACGTTCCGGCGGAATCGGGTTCATCGTTTATGCCGGGAGCAACGGTCGAACTGTATGCCGGGACGTCGGATTTGGAAAAAACGGGTAACATCTTCGGGGGTTGGAATACGCAGGCAGACGGATTAGGCAGTAATTATGCGCCGGGCGATTCCTATATCATAACTTCTCATACGACTTTGTTCGCGAAGTGGATTTCGACAAGTTCGATCGCAAGTCTCAACTCCTCGACAGGAGTCGTAAGTACGGGCGGAACCGCGAATGAGAGCATAACGGACATTCCTTACGGAACGACGATAGACGAATTCAAAGCGGCGCTTTCGCCGGAGTGGAATGCGACGTTTGAAATTTACTATGCGGATGGCGTTACCGTAGCAACCTCTTTGGAATCGGGTAATAAGGTTATCTTGACCTCGGAGGACGGGACGACGGCGGTTACTTATACGGTGGCCGTTAATGCGGCGCCTTTAAGCGGCGAGAAGGATATCGAGGCGTTCGGCTTCGCCGGGCAGACCGGAGCCGCAACGATTGACCCGATCGCGCGCACGGTTACGATCGAAGTGTCCGCGGGTGCCGACCTGGGCAATCTAATCGCTTCGTTCGCGCTGTCGGACGGAGCCATGGCCCGGGTCGACGGGATACTTCAAGATAGCGAGACTAATTTCAACGATTTCACGGGCCCGGTTACCTATACGGTGGAAGCGGCAGACGGCAGCTCGCAGGATTGGACGGTTTACGTGACCCAAGGAGCGGCGACTCCGAGCAGCGACAAAGATTTCGTTTCTTTCATGGTCGACGGGCAGACCGGACCGGAAACGATAGATACGATAACGCACACGATCGCGATCGAGGTGGAGCCGGGAACCGACAGGAGCATGTTGATGGTCATGTTCGGTTTATCCATGGGAGCCACGACGATGATCGACGGAATGCCCCAAAATAACGGAATGTACTTCGCCGATTTCACCAACCCGGTTACTTATACGGTAGTAGCCGAGGATGGCAGCACGCAAGATTGGACGGTTACCGTAACGGAAGGTTCGGTGCCAGTGACGAACATCGCGTCTTTCTCCTTTAGTGGGCAGATAGGACCGACGGGAATAGACGGATATAACCGCATCGTTACGATTCGCGTCGGACCCGACGCCGACTTGAGCCGCTTAACGGCAATGTTCTCGTTATCCGACGGAGCAATGGCGGAGGTCGACAACATAACCCAAACGAGCGGGACGACCGTCAACGATTTCACGAATCCGGTCGTCTATACGGTGCATGGGGCGGACGGCAGCGTGCGGGATTGGACGGTTAACGTGACCGTTGAAATCCCTAGAAAAAGCGGAACGGACATCACGGCGTTCAGCATAAATGGGCAAATCGGTTCGGCGATGATCGATGCGGACATGCGCATGATCGCGATTGACGTGTTGCCGGGCACAGACCTGAGCAGCGTAGTAGCTACGTTCACGCTATCCGACGGGGCTACGGCTTTTGCGGATTACATTCCTCAAAATAGCGGAAAGGATGCCCGCGATTTTTCGAGCCCGGTTTATTATACGGTACTGGCGGAGGACGGCAGCGCTCAGGATTGGGCGGTTATCGTGACCGAAGACAGCGGAACGAACATCAAAGCATTCGGTTTGGCCGATCAGGTCGGTCCGGCAATCATCAATAGATACGAGCAAACGGTTGCGGTTGAAGTGACGCAAGGCACAGACTTAAGCAACTTGGTACCGACATTCGCATTATCCTTAGGCGCCTCGGCTAAGGTCGGCTCGATCGGTCAAACGAGCGGGACGACCGCTAACGATTTCACGAAGCCGTTAGCTTACAAGGTGGTTGCGGCGGATGGCAGCACGCAGATATGGATCATTACCGTTACGGCAGCAGTTCCGCCATTAAGCAACGCGAATGACATTATTTCTTTTAGCTTGGCAGCGCAAATCGGATCCGCAACGGTCGATGCGGATTATCACAAAGTAGAAGTTCTAGTGCCGCAAGATACGGACTTGAGTACCCTGGTGGCAACGATCGTATTATCCGCGGGCGCCTCGGTTAAGGTCGGCGCGATTGATCAGGCGAGCGGCAAAACCGCCAACGATTTCACGAAGCCGGTTATCTACTCGGTGACTGCGGAAAACGGCGACGTGCAGGATTGGACGGTTACCGTACTTGCAATACCGAACAACGCGGTCACGCTAACTTCGACGATCGGAACCGTAAGCGCGGGCGGAACGGCGAATGAAACCCTTACGAACATTCCGAGCGGAACAACATTGGCCGCATTCAAGGCAGCGATTACGCCGGCAACGGGCGCGACGTTCGAAGTGTACGAGGGTGACGGCACTACGGTAGCGACAACGTTGGCTTCCGGCAACAAGGTTATCGTAACCGCGCAGGACGGAACGACGAAGGTAACGTACATTGTGACACTGAATGCGGCTCCGATCAATAACAACAGCGGCGGCAGCGTTTCTACGTCTCCAAGCGACACCCTAGCGAGTTCGACGGATGGCAATCTGACGCTTCCGGCCAACCAAGCGGGCGAGGTTAGTTTTGACAACGATACGATCGTCGTCTCGATCCCGGCCAATGCCACGGACGAAGATTTGAAAATAACGATCGACAAAGTGACGGACTCGCAGAAGCTTCTTTCGAATAATGACGTTCTCGTCAGCGCGGTATACGAGATTCTGAAGAACTTTCCGGAAAACTTTACGAATCCGATCACGCTTGCTTTTAAGTTTGACCCTGCCCAAATAGGAAGCGGTCAAACGGCGGCCGTATTCTACTATGACGAAACGAAGAAAAGCTGGGTAGAAGTGACCGGCGGCATAGTCAACGGAAATCAGATTACCGTAAACGTCGATCACTTTACGAAATTTGCCGTATTCGCCGTAAATCGATCGATGCCGGAGCCTTCGACTAAATTGAGCGACATTAACGGACACTGGGCCGAATCCGCGATTAATCAGGCCGTGAGCAAAGGAATCGTAACGGGATATCCGGACGGGACGTTTAAGCCGAAGGCAACCGTGACACGCGCGGAATTTGCGGTTATGCTGATGAACGCCCTGAAGCCGCAAGGAGAAGGAACGGAATTGAAGTTCGCAGACACTGCGAAAATCCCTGCTTGGGCTCATAAGGCAGTCGCGCAAGCGGTGCAAGCAGGCATTATTAAAGGCTATGACGATGGTACTTTCCGTCCGAATGCCGAAATTACACGCCCTGAGATGGCAACGATGATCGCACACGCGTTGGGTCAATCTATTGAAGCGAATACCGGAACGGGCTTCTCGGACGACAAGGACATTCCGTCGTGGGCGAAAGACGCAGTGGCGGCAATGAAAAAACTTGGCATTATTGAAGGTAAAGGCGCGAATGAATTTGCTCCTGTTGATAAAACAACAAGAGCAGAGGCTATAACGATTTTGATGAAAATGCAGGCACAATTGGTTAGCCAACAATGAAGCTGAAATATAGTCGAATCCAAAAAAACGGCAGAGATGCCGTTTTTTTATTCTCCACAACGCATCTATGTAGACGGTATTAATGATACCGTTATTGAACACTGGCGTGAGGTACGGCGGGTTGAGAAGTTATAACGGTATTTTGAAAGCCGTCAATATAATAGGATATAATACAGATTGCTTATTTCAGGTTTCGACAATAAATGATAATATTTGCATATATAATCCACTTAAATATAGGCTGAGTTCCGTACAATTCATTTGTCCGTCATTATGCCATAACAGAGTGGAACTTCACTTAAGCATAAGAGCTCGAAGTGTTTCATTAAGCGAAGGAGCGGGGTCATGAAATCATTCCTTTCATTGGTGCTGGCAGGCTTGATCGTTGCAATGACAGGGTGCAGCAAGCAGCCGGTTCCTTCAACCGGAGAAGCAACGCTCCAGGAAACGCGCTCGGACGAGCCGTTTACGTTGCGCGTCTCTTACTGGGCCGCGGATACGAACGGGTACTTCGACGCAGCGGAAAAAAAGTTCAAAGAGAAGTATCCTAACGCTACGATTCAGTGGCAGAAGCTCGACGAGAAAACTTTTACCGAGGTAACCGATGAGGCGCTGCAAGCAGATCAGGCGGCCGATATAATTTTCAATCAAAAAATAAAAGAGTACGCGAAAGCGGGATACCTGCTGGATTTGTCCGATCAGCCCTGGGTAAACCGGATGATCGATTCGGCCAGGCAGACCGTTTCCTACGAAGACAAGACATACGGCGCCGCGTTGGACGTAAGTACCTTCGGGGTGTTTTATAACAAAAAAATATTCGATGACCTCAAGCTGCAGCCGCCTAAAACATGGGACGAGTTTATCGCTCTTTGCGGTAAAATCAAGCAAGCGGGCATATCGCCGATTATAGGCGGGTTTAAAGACGCATGGACCATTCAAGGGGTCTATCTGCCCATTGCCGCGACGTCGGAGTTTCTGCTTAATCCCGGCTTTGAGACGGATCTGTATGCAGGCAAGACGAAGATTGACGGACCTGAAGTACGCGATGCGCTGGAGAAATTCACCCAATTGGCGCACAACGGCTTCTTCAACCCGGATGCTTTGCAGATCGGCTACGATGAATCGACCCAGCAATTCATCGACGGGAAAGGCGCCATGCAGGTCATGGGAAGCTGGACGCCGGGCGTGATAGACGGCAAGACAGCCGATTTTAAGCTGGGTTTCTTTGCTCTACCCGATCAGAACGGCAAAGCGGTTATGGCCGCAGCCCCGGACAAGCAGGCCGCGATCCATGCGAAGACGGCTTATCCCGTTCAGTCGAAATATTTATTGTCGATTTTGCTGGACAAAAGCATGCTGGCGATTTACAGCAAAAATCTGGCTTTGTCCGCCTTTAAAGACGTGATTGCGGAATATTCCAATCCGGCGATGAAGGACGTGCAGAAAGCGCTGCAGATTTATCCGACCTCGATTAATCCGGGGCATCTGTTCACCGCATCGGCGAATGCTTCGATTAGTTCGGCGCTAATTCGCATTTTGGAAGGCAAAGATCTGCAAGATGAACTGAAAGAGGCCGATACGAACTATATCAAGGATAAGGCGACTATCATTTTGGATTAAGGAAGATCAGCCGGTGCAGAAGATAAAGCGATTGCTTCGGATTCAAACCTTGAAGGGGCGGTTGCGGTTTTTTGGGATTTTTTTGGTGCTGGCGGTCGGATTGCTGACGATCGGCGCTTATTCCATTACCGAGTATCGCCAAACCGAAAAAAATTTGATGGATTCGATGCGGAAGAGCGGCGCGATTCAGCAGACCGCCATCGACGGCTGGTTCGCCGAACGGGCGGCGGAGATCCGGAATTTAGCCCATTTGCAATCCGCAACCATGCTTCAGAAAGACAGCTTCCAAAAGGATTTGGCCTTCTTTGCCTCGAATCAGCAAGAGTTTGAGTCGATTTCTTTTGCTAACCAAGAGGGGATCGTGGAATTCAGTACGATTAACCAAATCGGCGCCTATTTTTCGGAGCGCACTTTTTATGAAGAAGCGTTGAAGGGCCGCGAATATATCTCCGATGTTCTCGTTGGGAAAGTTTCCAACCAACCGAACATTCTATTTTCTTCTCCCGTTTACGATGAGGGGAATCATTTTCAGGGCGTCGTGTTCGGCTCCGTTACCCTCAGAACGATCGATCAATTAATGGAGCAATTTCGAAACGGCAGAAGCGGCGAATCTTACTTAATCGACCGCGACGGCTATATGATTACGGAATCAAGATTTAGGGATACGGGGAAAAGGTTGGAATATCGCATCGATAGCGAAATTTTGCAAAGAGCGTTCGAAGGCGCCGGTACTCGCTCGTCCTATAAGAATTATCGTAATAAATCAGTGTTCGGCGGGTACCAGTTCGTAAACAAGGGGAAATGGATTGCCGTCAGCGAGATCGAGGTGCGGGAAGTTTTTCGTTCCTTCTACATCCAGATGTTAATCGTAAGCATGATTATTTTCAGCGTGCTGGCCTTTGGCATTATGGTTATGCTCAAAGTATCTTCCGGCATCGAAAGGCCGGTTCATTATCTGCTTAGAGGGGTTAACCGGATCGAGAGGGGCGATTACGATAGCCATATCGAATTCGACAGCCTATCGGCTCCCGTTGAATTGGTTAGGCTTTGCGAGTCGTTTAATCAAATGGCGAGAACCATTAAGCATAAACAGGGCGAACTGACGCTTCAGACGGAAGAACTGGCTCGTTCCAACGCCGAGCTGGAGCAATTCGCTTACGTGGCCTCGCACGATTTGCAAGAGCCGCTTCGGATGGTCGCCAGCTATGTGCAGCTATTGGAGAAGCGGTATAAGGGGCAACTGGGGCAAGATGCGGACGATTTTATTCATTATGCCGTTGACGGCGCCCACCGTATGCAGAATTTGATCAACGACTTATTGGCCTATTCCAGAGTGGAAACAAAGAGGAGAGAGTTCAAAGCCGTAGATTGCGAGGTTGTATTGCGGCACGTTCTGGCGAATCTGCAGACCGCGATGCAAGAAAGCGATGCGGTGCTGACGCACGACGCGCTGCCGACGATTATTGCCGATCCGACGCAGATGGCTCAATTAATCCAAAACTTGCTCGGAAACGCCATTAAGTTTCGCGATCCGGGCAGAGCGCCGAAAATCCATATCGGAGTCGAGCGTCAAAAGGAAGAATGGTTATTCTCGGTACGGGATAACGGCATAGGCATCGACCCGAAGTATCGGGATAAAATTTTCCTCATTTTCCAAAGACTGCATAACAAGACGAAATATCCGGGAACCGGGATCGGTTTATCGATTTGCAAAAAAATCGTGGAACGCCATGGCGGGAAAATTTGGGTGGAATCGGTGCTGGGCGAATCAACTACGTTCATTTTCAAGATTCCAGACAAGAGGGAGACAACATAGAAATGGCAGTCAGCATGCAAGGAAGTCCGGTCGAAATTCTTCTGGTGGAAGACAATCCGGGGGATATCCGACTCATCGTCGAAGTATTGAAGGAGGGGAAAGTTCAGAATTGTCTTCACGTGGTGGAAGACGGGGAGCAGGCTTTGGCTTACCTTCGCCGTCAGGGCGAATATGAGAAATCGATTAAACCGGATGTCATCTTATTGGATTTGAATCTTCCCAAAATCGATGGTCACGGGGTGCTGGAGGCGATCAAGAAGGATGATTCGCTCAAGCATATTCCCGTCATCGTACTGACGACTTCCGAAGCGGATCAGGATATATTAAAGGCCTACAATCTTCATGCGAATTGTTATATCAGGAAACCGGTCAACCTGGATGAGTTTCTAACCGTAGTCAGATCGATTGAAAATTTTTGGCTTTCCATCGTCAAACTGCCAGGGGGATATGTCGGATGAACGAAAACGATCCATTTGATATGAAGACTATCAAGGTCTTATTGATCGAAGATAACCCTGGGGACATGCGGTTGATCCAGGAAGCTCTGGCTGATTACGATAATGCGGAGTTTGATGTTCACTGCGCCGATTTGTTGGATACGGGCATCAAGCTGCTTGAGCAAAGCTCTTTCGACGTGGTCTTGCTTGACCTTTCTCTTCCCGATAGCCAAGGAATAGACACGATTACGGCCGTGCGCGAGTATGCGAAGGTTGTTCCGATCGTTGTATTGACCGGGCTTGACGATGAGAAGCTTGCGCTTAGTGCCGTACAGCAAGGCGCACAAGATTATTTGATCAAAGGCCAGGTAAACAGCGCGGCGATTATGCGCTCCATGCGTTACGCGATCGAACGGAGCCGGCTGCAGGATCAGCTGTATCATATGAGCATCATGGACGAGCTTACGGGACTTCATAACAGACGAGGCTTCTTCACTTTGGCCGAGAACTACGCGAATGCGGAACGTCAGAGGATGAGGGGATATTTTCTCGTTGTTGCCGATTTGGACGGAATGAAGCAAATTAACGATTCCTACGGTCATCCTATGGGAGATTTAGCGTTAATCGATACAGCCCGCATCTTGAAGGATGTTTTTCACCAATCCGATATTATCGGCCGCATGGGCGGAGATGAATTTGTCGTTATCTTTTCCGCGGATCTTGCGGAAGGAGCGAGCTTCGAGACGGTTGAGCGGGAAATTATGAAGCTATTGCAGCAAAGGCTCGACAGCCTTAATCTGACCGCCGGACGCAGCTACCCCCTCTCGATAAGTATGGGAATCGCTTATTGCAATCCGGATTCCCCCTCAGCCTTGAATGAACTGATCGTACAAGCGGATCAGCGCATGTATGCTGTCAAGAAGGGGAAATCCAAAGCCGCGACTACCCATTGAACGGTATTAATGGCGAAAAAGGAGCTTGGCGCAGATTGCGCCGAGCTCCTTTTTTTCTCTCCATCAATCGCTTGCTTATTTCGTTCTTCCATACTTTTTGCCATACCGGACTATGGTCCGATACAGGCTTTTGTCGGCAAGCGACTTCAGTGCGTTGAAATTCGGCCGGGTGTTCGCCTCCAGAATCCACAGCCCTATGGTATCACTAGAACGGCCCCCGAAGATGCCTCTATTATTTTGGGTCCATAAGCCGATTTCATTTCTTAACCAATGGGTTAATCTATTAAAATAGATCATCCGTATGCTAGGGGGCATCATCATGAGAAAACTAGCCGTTATTGTCTTCGTCATCTGCTTATCTCTATGCCTGACGCCTGCTTCTACGCGGGTTCTCGCCGATAGCGGAACAGCTGGCTTCAAGGATGTGGCCGCCAATCACTGGGCTCTCGGATCGATTAAATGGGCCGTGGATCACAAGATCTTGAGCGGCTATCCTGACGGAACGTTCAGACCGGAGAAGTCCGTCACGGAGCCGGAGTTTCTCGCGATGCTTTTTCGCGCTTTTCCGGATATCGCGATTCCGCCGACTGATGCGGGAGAGTCCTGGTATACGCCCTATTTTTCGCTCGCGGATACGAATAATTGGCCGGTGTGGCAGGAGACCGACGGCGCCAGGTTTGACAGGGGCCGCGTGGCGCAGGTGCTGGCCGCGACGCAAGGCAAGCTCCTCGTCACCGATGAGGCCGTACAGTACTTGCTCGATCATGATCTGGTGAACGGCAAAACATCCGCTACGGTAGCCGGGTTCGGAATCTCGGACAAGCTGAAGCGGGCGGAAGCGATTACGTTAATCAAAAATCTGAAAGACCGGGGATACGCGCTGACTCGAGGCGTCGGCAACGTTTCCGATATTTTGATCGAAGGGTTCCAAGTCCGCGGCATTGCGATCGGAGACAGCGAAGCGAGCGTAATCGCTAAGCTGGGCAAGCCGGCGCGCAAGGATGCCAGCGAATACGGATTTCAGTGGTACATCTACAACAATGACTATTCGAAGTATGCGCAAATTGGTATTAAGAGCGGCAAGGTGGTCGGGCTGAATACGAATACCGCTCTTTGGACATCGAAGGAAGGCATTAAGCTGGGTTCGACTTTGAGCCTTGTACGCACGACGTATGGAGAAGGGCTGGATTATATCCTAAAAGGCAACACGAGATTTAATATCCAAGAGGAATCGAAGCAGGAAGCGCCGATCTATCTGATCGATGGCCAGTATGTCACGTTTTTTATCGACATCCATGAGAACAATACCGTTACCGCGATACAACTGATTGACCGGGATACCGAGCTGTCGCTGCGGGACTTCTATGGTCCGCCAAGCGAAGCACTGCGCACCGCCTACGAACGGGAAGCGTTCGATCTGGCCAATGCGGTGCGAGTGAGAATGGGCATGAAGGCGTTCGCTTGGGATGACGCCGTCGCCGAGACGGCTCGGAAGCACAGTAAGGATATGGCGGTTAATGATTACTTCGATCATCAAAATAAGCAAGGAAAAAGTCCGTTCGATCGTATGGAAGCGGATGGAATCTCGTATCGGGCTGCAGCGGAAAATATCGCGGCGGGTCAGACGAGCGCGATATTCGCCCACGAGGCTTGGATGAACTCCATGGGGCATCGGGAAAATCTTCTCGGCGACCGAACGACGCGGCTTGGTGTCGGGGTTTACATGGGAGGCTCCATGCACGTTTATTATACGCAAAATTTTTATTCGCCTTGAGAGCGTTAATAGACTTCTATACTCCACAAAGCGCCTGTAGCATACCCATTTTCTATGCCCCAAAATCGATCTTTCTTTCAGCTTACTTTCAGCCCATCCTCATCTTGGGTTAAGTTTGATTCCTTATTATCTTAATCAGGCACAAGGCATTGCAAAGCATACATACATATTTATTGTGGAGTGTGACGCAGGATGGTTCATTTTGACACCCCTTACGCGACGGTTACTTGGAAAGAAGACATTCAAGCGGTATTCGTGGAATGGAAAGGTTTTGCTCAAGGCGAGGACTACCGTATGCCCTATGAAAAAGGTCTAGAGTTATTGGTGCAAAAGAAAGCCCGGAAATGGCTGCTGGATTCCCGTATGACATCCGTTATCCATGCGGATGACCAAGTCTGGATCGCTCAGGATTTTAACCCCCGGAACCATGCTGCCGGAATGAGGTACATCGCAGCGGTCACGCCGGAGAAAGTAATCGGCAGGACAAGCGCGAGGAAAGCGGTGGCCGCGGCTCGCGATACGGTCGAGTTCGTCTTCGAAAACTTTGAAAGCATGGAGGAAGCGGAGCGCTGGTTGTCCGAAGTCGATTAAAATGATCGTTGATTAAAGGCGCAAGCTGTAAAAAGCTTGGGTCTTTTTGGTTTGTTTCGAGATTGTTATTCGGGTTTGACAAGACGGTTAAAATTGGATAATCTGACAGTCGAAGCGTTCAAGTCGTTCTTGGCCTACTATGGATAAGATAGCAGCTGAGCGGAAGAGAGTAGGGGCTGCGGAGCGACGTGCCGCCGCCGCAGTCATCCTACGTTTCGCATCGACGATCTCGGCTTTCGTCTTGCTAGGACATTGTAAAGTTCAAGGTCATCGGTCTGAAAGTCCAAATCGAGTTCTTCCTTTCATGGAATTTCCGAAGGCAAACCGCTAGCGCACATCGTCAAACAATCGGAATGCTGACGCAACGCGGCGATTGTTATGGCATGCGGTGTCTTATATATGATGGGATAATCTACCTCATCGTATTCCGCGCGTATTGGAAAAGCCAGCTTCTCTTCATCTATGGAGAACTGAGCGTCTACGCCCGGTTTGTTTCCTCGCGCATCTAAACGGATCCATGCTCCGATAGAACGAAGAAAAACGGCGTTTAACGCATGGATCGCGTAACCGGTATCCGGAGTATTCCCTAAAGTCAGACGTTGGTAGCAGAATCCGGCCGGTATTCCTTGATGCCTTAGCAAAGCGCACAGTAAATTCGATTTGGCATAACAAATCCCTTCGCCGAGCAAAAGGACTTCGGATGCGCTGCACGTGATGCGCGAGCTTTGGATATCCTTTGAATGCGAAATGCGATCGCGAACGAATTCGAAGGCGATCTTCACGAAATCGATTTCATTTGCCGATCCCCCCCTATACGAGTTTCACTCTCCAATAATTATTCAACAATTTGAATAATAATTCAACAGAAACTCATGTGCGATGCCAAGTCGAACGGATTCGAAGTTACAATGTTTTATTTCGGACATCGAATCCATTCCTCATTGGGTTGAATGCATTGTGGAGAGATTAAAAGAATTGTAGGAACAGCCAAGTAGCTCAACTGCAGTACGTCGACAGCGATGAAATCAGGGGTTCGCCTAACAATTCGTTCACGTATCGGGGCTAATCTTTATATAAACTTTTCCATTTCATTATGCTTGACAATAAGCCGAAGTTTACGAGAAAATTGTCTAAATATGTCGAAGACCAGTTTGGAGCGTGACTAATGATGATCCTGCATACCAAGCTGCATATACCGCATTCCCGGCGGGAAATACTTATCGACCGTCCTAGGTTGATGGAGTTGCTAAATGAAGGATTAAAAGCGAAGCTTACTGCGGTTACGGCTCCGGCGGGATACGGCAAGACGACAGCCTTAAGCGAATGGGCGCGGCAGTGCGGCTGTCCCGCGGCCTGGATTTCCTTGGACCGGTATGATAACGATCTCGTTCAATTTTGGAGCTGTGTGATTGCGGCTGTCGAGCAAGTATGCCCGAGCTTTGGGGAAGCGCTGTCATTGCACGTGGAGCACATGAAATCGAGCGGTTATGATTCTTTTATTGCGGCGCTGCTAAACGAATTAAACGATATTCCCCGTGAACTGGCGCTTATTCTTGACGATTTCCAGGTGATAGAGCTTTCCTCGATTTACGATTCTGTTGCATACGTGCTTGAACATTTACCGCCGCATATCCATTTTTATACCGCCAGCCGTTTCGATCTCCCATTTCCTACGGCAAAATTGCAAGCCAAGGGGCACTTGCAGAAAATATACGTGCAGGACCTACGGTTTCAACGGGAGGAGGGAATCCGCTACTTACATGACTGCATGCGTATATTGTTGTCAAGAGAGGAAGCGGATCTGCTCGTTCATCGTACGGAGGGCTGGGTGAGCGGGCTTCATCTCGCGGCTCTTTCTTTGAAAAGAAGTGCGGACCCGTCCGGTTTTATTCGTGATTTCGGCGGCCAACATCGGGATATTTCCCAGTATTTGCTGGAAGAGTTGCTTGAGCGGCAATCCGAAGAGATAAGCGACTTTTTACTGCAAACGTCGATCACAAGCCGAATGAACGATTCGCTTTGCGAGGCTATGACCGGGCGGGCAAGCTGCGGGGACCAACTCGAAGCATTGAAGCGGCAAAATATGTTTATCATCCTGCTGGATGAGATAGGCGAATGGTATCGGTATCACCATTTATTTGCCGATTTTTTGCAGCAGCAGTTCCGCCGGAAGCAACCTGACAAGTGGGCCGAAACGCATGCGAATGCGGCGCGTTGGCTTGGAGCTAACGGATTTTATGAAGAAGCGATCGATCATTTCCTCGCGTGCGGGAACTATACGGAAGCCACTTCCTTGATCGAGGGGAATTTGAGTAAATTGCATTTGAAGCGGACAATGGTACAGCAGTGGCTTAGCATTCTACCCGAGTCTGTTCTGGATACGAAGCCCGGGATTCAATGCCAATATATTAAAATGCTGTCCGAAACCGGCGAACTGGCGCTCGCTGAAACGAAACTGAAAGCGATCCAGAATAAACTGTCTGAACCGGATTGGCAACCGTGGAAGAGCTTCTTGCTGCTGATCGCTGCCGAAATCGCGTTGTACCGCAAAGACATTCCGAGAACCTCGGAATATCTGGAAATGTATGAGCAGCACGCGCCGGAAGGCAGCCCTTTGCAGATGATCGCGGGAAATACGGCGAGGGTCAATTGCTATACTGTGTTAGAATATTTCGACGATCTGCATGAGGCAGATGCGTTCTTTCGCAGATGGATCGAGGTATGGGGTAAAAAGGAAAATTATCCTTTTGCGGGTTATCTGTACCTTGCGTACAGCAAGCTCTTATATGAATGGAATCGTTTAGACGAGGCAGAAATGTATGCGGAGCGAACGTTTTGGCAGAAGCCTATGCAGCCCTATGCGCGGATTTTGGTTCAGGCTGCGGTTGGCGCTGCGCGGATTCGCTACGTGAAAGGAGATGCGGAAGGCGCGGCTGAACTGCTTGAACAGGTGAAGTCGAAGCTTCATTCGCCGGACAATCCGCTGTTCTTCCAAGAGTTGGAAACGGAGCGAGCGGCGTTGTCGGTGAACGAACCCTCTGCGGACGAAGCGGCCGCCTGGCTTCAATCGTGCGGATTAGCGCCTTCCGACAACGTACCGGTGAATCGGGTAAGGGAATATCTTCATTATGCCAGAGCGCTGATCGCATGCGGACAGGCGGACGAAGCCATGGGTTTGCTGGACCGAATGTATCGGCTTGTTCGACATGAAGATCGGCTTATATACGTCATTCAGGTGCTGATTGTGCAAAGCAAGGCGCTTCACCATCAACGGGATACACCTCATGCGCTCATGAAGCTGGAAGCCGCCTTGCACTTGGCTGAGCCGCAAGGCTATATCCGCAGCTTCGTCGATGAAGGGGCGACTATGGCCCAGTTGCTTGCCGAGTATTTGCATTGCCGGCAAACCGGTCATATCCGCGAGTCTTTATCGGTATCGTTGCTTTACGTGAAAAAGCTGCTGCTGCATATGAATGTCCGAAAGAGCGGCGCCTCGGATTCTCCTTCTCCATTAACGATGCAGGAAACGAAGATATTGCGAATGGTTCATGAAGGGCTAATGAGACGTCAAATTGCCGAGAGAATCAATGTGACCGACGAAACCGTCAAAAAGCACATGAAAAATATATACAAGAAGCTGGATGCGAGCAGCAGAATGCAGGCGCTGCAGCGCGGCAAAGAGTTGAATTTACTGTAACACATAGAGCTTGCATTCCCCCCCTCCTATTCCCCGTCTTGGGGAATTTTTTTTTGTCGAAATAGCCCTTATAGTGGTAATGGTCGGCGAAAGCTGCGTCAAAAAAAGCACAATATAGACGGCAAAATTTCGTGAGGTGAACGAATGAAACGGTATTATCGTAAAAAGGATTTGGTTTTTCTTGTATTTATACTCATGTTGTCACAATTTGCCGTATTTCCGCATGTTGGATATGCGGCCGCCAGTTCGGTTCAGTCACTGGCCGGTGGTAATTATCACAGCTTGGCGCTAAAGAGTGACGGCACGCTGTGGGCATGGGGGGATAACGATTATGGTCAATTGGGTGATGGCACGACGACCCGTAGGTATACACCCGTTCAGGTGCTAAGCGGTGTTCAGGCCATCGCTGCTGGAGCTAGACACAGCTTGGCGCTAAAGAGCGACGGCACGCTGTGGGCATGGGGGGATAACAGTGTAGGTGATTTGGGCGACGGCACGACGATCGATAGGCATACGCCTGTACAGGTGCTAAGCGGTGTTCAGGCAGTGGCCAGCAGGGGATTTCACAGCTTGGCACTAAAGAGCGACGGCACGCTGTGGGCATGGGGGGATAATGCCTATGGTCAATTGGGCGATGGCACGACGATCAATAGCAGTACGCCCGTCCAAGTGCTAAGCGATGTACAGGCCATCGCTGCTGGATTTAATCATAGTCTGGCGGTAAAGAGCAACGGCACGCTGTGGGCATGGGGGGATAACGATTGGGGTCAATTGGGTGATGGCACGATGACCCGTAGGTATACGCCCGTACAGGTGCTAAGCGGTGTTCAGGCAGTGGCCGGCGGTGGAGCTCACAGCTTGGCGCTGAAGAGTGACGATACGCTGTGGGCATGGGGGTATAACGGTGACGGTGAATTGGGCGATGGCACGACGACCAATAGCATTACACCCGTCCAAGCGCAGGGGTTGAGCGGTGTACAGGACATCGCTGCCGGATATTTATTCAGCTTGACGCTAAAGAGCGACGGCACGCTGTTGGCATGGGGGGATAATAGCAGCGGTCAATTGGGCGATGGCACGGCGGCCGATAGCAGTACACCCGTCCAAGTGCTAAGCGGTGTTCAGGCAGCGGCCGCTGGGATTGTACACGGCTTGGCGCTGAAGAGTGACGGTACACTGTGGGCATGGGGGTATAATGGCAGCGGTCAATTGGGCGATGGCACGGTGGGGACCGATAGATATTCGCCCGTACAGGTTGTATTCCCGCAGACGGATGCGGAAGCGGTGGCAGCGGACAAAGCGACGATGGCAATTGGTTATGCGGCGGGAGACAGCGCGTCTGGTGTGACGCAGAACGTGACGCTGCCGACCGGCGGCGCGAGCGGTACGACAATTAGTTGGACGTCGGACAATACGGCGATCACGGTTAGCGGCAGTAACGGCGCAGTGACCCGTCCGGGCTACAGCGCGGGAGATGCGACAGTGACGTTGACGGCGACGATCAGCAAAGGCGCGGCGACAGATACAAGGATATACGTTCTGACCGTAATCGCGCAGGAAGAAACAGCGAGCAGCAATGCGGATTTGAGCGGGTTGACGTTATCGAACGGCACGTTAAGCCCGGTTTTTGCAGCGGGCACGTTAAACTATACGGCAAGCGTAGCGAACAACGTTTCGGCGGTGACGGTAACGGCGACAGTGTACGATGTCGTCAATGCTACAGTGACGGCAAGTGTTTACAATGGCGCTGGAATGTTAATGAGCGGTCCGATCAGTCTGACGACCGGTGCCCCGTCCGGTTCGCTTCCGCTGAACGAGGGGAACAATACGATCAAGGTGGTCGTGACGGCGGAGGATGGCACGACGCAAACGTATCTCGTGATTGTGTCGCGCAACTCTGACACGTCTTCTCCGGGTCCGACCTCCACTGGCGGCATATCAGACAGCTCGACAGAATTCCTCGTCATTATAAACGGCAAGGAGCATGGACAAATTGTCGAGGAGGCGGTGACCCAAGAGGGCCGGCAAAACGTGCTGACATTGACTGTGGACGCTTCCCGATTGGCGGACTTGCTTGCGAAAGAAGTAGACAAGTCGGTCGTTATCATTCCTGCTGCGTTGTCAGAGAACGCGGAGAAAGTGACGGTGGAATTAACCGGCGACGCGGTGAAAGCGATGGAAAACAAGCAAGCCGACTTGGAAGTGCAAACGGCAAACGGGAACTACAAGCTGCCTGCAGCGCAGGTCTTTATCGACCAAATAGCGTCGCAGCTTGGCGGGCAGGCGAAGCTGTCGGACATCGTCATTCATGTGAGCATTGCGAAAAGCGACGCGGAGAAGGTCAAGCTTGTGGAAAGTAC
>NZ_JBHSMH010000097.1:29508-41334 GCF_042655365.1 Cohnella suwonensis
TGTCCTGCCGCCGGTCGATTTCACGGTCTCGGCCTCGTACAATGGCCAGACGGTGGAAGTGGACAAATTCAGCTCCTACGTGGAGCGTGAAATTCCGTTGCCGGATGGTATCGATCCGAGCAAGGTTACGACCGCAGCCGTGCTTGCGGCGGACGGAACCTTGCATCATGTGCCGACTTACGTCACGCTTCGCGATGGAAAGTATTATGCGGTCGTGAACAGCTTGACGAACAGCACGTATACGTTGATCTGGCACCCGATGACGTTCGAGGATGTATCGGGACACTGGGCCAAGAATGCGGTGAATGACATGGCCTCGCGGATGGTGGTTAAGGGCGTCGATGCGACGCATTACAATCCGGATGCAGCGATTACCCGCGCTGAGTTCGCGGCCATTATTATGCGGGCGGCGGGACTTGCTGAAGGGCAGCAAACCTTGATGTTCAGAGATGTAAATGCCGGAGATTGGTACGCCAGCGCGGTGGCGATTGCTCAGGAGTACGGCATTATCGCAGGATACGGGGACGGAACGTTCCGTCCAAACCAGACGATCTCCCGTGAAGAAGCAATGGCGATGATAGCCCGGGCGATGAAGCTCGCGGGACTTAGCGCCAATGTCAGCGATGCGGAATCCGAATCCATACTCGCCTCGTTCACGGATAAAGCGGAGGTAGACGCATGGGCGAAACAAGCCGTTGCGGCTACGGTGAAGTACGGATTGGTTACAGGCTCCGAAACGGGACTGCAGCCGTCGAGAAACATCACCAGAGCGGAGACCGCTGTGGTCGTGCAGCGGATGCTGATCAAGGCCAAGCTTATCGATAGTAAAATTTCATAGTATACAAGCTGAAACATTTTACTTTAACACATAGAGCTTGCATTCCCCCCTCCTATTCCCCGCCTTGGGGAATTTTTTTTTGTCGAAATAGCCTTTATAGTGGAAAAGATCGGCGAAAGCTGCGCCAAAAAAAGCACAATAAGGACGGCAAAATTTCGTGAGGTGAACGAATGAAAAGGTTTTATCGGAAAAAGGTCTCGGTTTTTCTTGTATTTATGCTCTTGTTGTCGCAATTTGCCGTATTTCCGCATGTTGGATATGCGGCCGCCAGCTTGGTTCAGTCACTGGCCGGTGGTAATTATCACAGCTTGGCGGTAAAGAGCGACGGCACACTGTGGGCATGGGGGTATAACGGTTCCGGTCGATTGGGCGATGGCACGACGACAAGTAGGTATACGCCTGTACAAGTGCTAAGCGATGTTCGGGCAATAGCCGCTGGAACTAATCACAGCTTGGCGCGAAAGAGCGACGGCACGCTGTGGGCATGGGGGTATAACGGTTCCGGTCAATTGGGCGATGGCACGACGATCGATAGGCATACGCCCGTACAAGTGCTAAGCGATGTTCAGGCAATAGCCGCTGGAGGTAGTCACAGCTTGGCGCTAAAGAGCGACGGCACGCTGTGGGCATGGGGGTATAACGGTTCCGGTCAATTGGGCGATGGCACGACGACCAATAGCAGTACGCCCGTCCAGGTGCAAGGTCTAAGCGGTGTACAGGCAATAGTCGCCGTAAATGGTCACAGCTTGGCGCTAAAGAGCGACGGCACGCTGTGGGCATGGGGAAATAACGCTGAAGGTCAATTGGGCGATGGCACGATTACCGATAGAATAACGCCCGTCCAGGTGCAAAGTCTAAGCGATGTTCAGGCAATAGCCGCTGGAGGTTATCACAGCTTGGCGCGAAAGAGCGACGGCACACTGTGGGCATGGGGGTATAACGGTGATGGTGAATTGGGAGATGGCACGACGACCAATAGCAGTACGCCCGTCCAGGTGCAAGGTCTAAGCGGTGTACAGGCAATAGTCGCCGTAAATGGTCACAGCTTGGCGCGAAAGAGCGACGGCACGCTGTGGGCATGGGGATATAACGCTTTTGGTCAATTGGGCGATGGCACGACGATCAATAGAAGTACGCCCGTTCAAGTGCAAGATCTAAGCGATGTTCAGGCAATAGCCGCCGGATATTTTCACAGCCTGGCGCGAAAGAGCGACGGCACGCTGTGGGCATGGGGAAATAACGGTGAAGGTCAATTGGGCGATGGTACGACGACAAGTAGCAGTACGCCCATAGCGGTTGTATTCCCGCAGACGGACGCGGAAGCGGTGGCAGCGGACAAAGCGGCGTTGGCGATCGGGTATGCGTCGGGAGACAGCGCGGCGGGCGTGACGCAGGGCGTGACGTTGCCGGCCAGCGGCGCAAGCGGCACGGCGATCAGTTGGACGTCGGACAATACGGCCGTGATCGACGGAAGCGGCAGCGTGAACCGACCGGGCTACAGCGCGGGAGATGTGGCAGTGACGTTGACGGCGACGATCAGCAAAGGCGCTGAGTCCGCTACGCAGATGTTCCCGGTGACGGTGACGAAGCTGGCGCAGACGGACGCGGAAGCGGTGGCAACGGACAAAGCGGCACTGGCGATCGGGTATGCGTCGGGAGACAGCGCGGCTGGTGTGACGCAGAACGTGACGCTGCCGACCAGCGGCGCGAGCGGCACGGTGATCAGCTGGATTTCGGACAGTTTGGCCATCTACAGCAGCGGAGCGGTGACGCGCCCAAGCTACACGCAAGGGGATGCGACGGTCACGCTGACCGCGACCATTGTCTCCACCAACGGGACGGTGTCGGACACGAAGGTGTTTACGGTAACATTGACGAAGCTGGCGCAGTCGGACACGGAAGCGGTGGCAACGGACAAAGCGGCTTTGGCGATCGGGTATGCTTCGGGAGACAGCGCGGCGGGCGTGACGCAGAACGTGACGCTGCCGACCAGCGGCGCAAGCGGCACGACGATTAGCTGGACGTCGGACAACGCCGCGATCGCGGTGAGCGGGGGGAGCGGCGCAGTGACGCGCCCGAGCTTCAGCGCGGGGGATGCGGGAGTGGCGCTGACGGCGACGATAAGCAAAGGCGCGGCGACAGATACAAGGATATACGTTCTGACCGTAAACGCGCAGGAAGGAACAGCGGCGTCTTCTCCGGGACCGACTTCCACTGGCGGCATATCAGACAGCTCGACGGATTTCCGCATCATTATTAACGGCAAGGAGCATGGACAAATTGTCAAGGAGGCTGTAACCGAAGAGAGCCAGCAAGACGTGCTGACATTGACTGTTGACGCTTCCCGATTGGCGGACTTGCTTGCGAAAGAAGTAGACAAGTCGACCGTTATTATTCCTGCTGCGTTGTCGGAGAACGCGGAGGAAGTGACGGTGGAATTAACCGGCGACGCGGTGAAAGCGATGGAAAACAAGCAAGCCGACTTGGAAGTGCAAACGGCAAACGGGAACTACAAGCTGCCTGCAGCGCAGGTCTTCATCGACCAAGTAGCGTCGCAGCTTGGCGGGCAGGCGAAGCTGTCGGACATCGTCATTCATGTGAGCATTGCGAAAAGCGACGCGGAGAAGGTCAAGCTTGTGGAAAGTACGGCGGAGAAAGACAAGTTTACCGTCGTCCTGCCGCCGGTCGATTTCACGGTTACGGCCTCGTACAATGGCCAGACGGTGGAAGTGGATAAATTCAGCTCCTACGTGGAGCGTGAAATTCCGTTGCCGGATGGTATCGATCCGAGCAAGGTTACGACCGCAGCCGTGCTTGCGGCGGACGGAACCTTGCATCATGTGCCGACTTACGTCACGCTTCGCGATGGAAAGTATTATGCGGTCGTGAACAGCTTGACGAACAGCACGTATACGTTGATCTGGCACCCGATGACGTTCGAGGATGTATCGGGACACTGGGCCAAGAATGCGGTGAATGACATGGCCTCGAGGATGGTGGTTAAGGGCGTCGATGCGACGCATTACAATCCGGATGCAGCGATTACCCGCGCTGAGTTCGCGGCCATTATTATGCGGGCGGCGGGACTTGCTGAAGGGCAGCAAACCTTGATGTTCAGAGATGTAAATGCCGGAGATTGGTACGCCAGCGCGGTGGCGATTGCTCAGGAGTACGGCATTATCGCAGGATACGGGGACGGAACGTTCCGTCCAAACCAGACGATCTCCCGTGAAGAAGCAATGGTGATGGTTGCCCGGGCGATGAAGCTCGCGGGACTTAGCGCCAATGTCAGCGACGCGGAATCCGAATCCATACTCGCCTCGTTCACGGATAAAGCGGGGGTGAACGTGTGGGCGAAACAAGCCGTTGCGGCTACGGTGAAGTACGGATTGGTTACAGGCTCCGAAACGGGACTGCAGCCGTCGAGAAACATCACCAGAGCGGAGACCGCTGTGATCGTGCAGCGGATGCTTGTTAAGGCCAAGCTTATCGATAGTAAAAATTCATAGTATACAAGTTGAAACAGGGCTGCTCCCGAGTAGATTTTTTACTCAGGGCAGCCCCGTTTTATGAATGCTTTCAGCAAATTACATAATCGCATCGCACTCGGTAATCATGACCGTAAGATTTTTCGACAAGTCCAGATCGTAAGGTTTGGTTAATCGTTGTCCGTATGGATCTTTGATTACCCGTACGATGGGACGGCTTGGAGAATGGAACAAGTATTGCGCGACGACTGCCGTTTCGCCCGAATTCAGCCTCACGGTTACGCCGATCGGATAGGAGGCCACGGATTGGCGAAAAGTTTGAATAATACCGGCGTCGAAATGGGTATTCGTTTCCGCGAACAACACCTCCATCGCTTCATGCGGAAGCATCGCTTTTCGATAGGACCTGGAGGAAGTCAGAGCGTCATACACGTCGGCTACCGCCATCATTTTTGCATACGGATGGATTTCATCGCCTATCAAGCCTCTTGGATACCCGGAACCGTCAAGCTTCTCGTGATGCTGATAGGCGCAATGAGCGGAAAGTAGCGAGATGCCCGGCTGATTTCTTAATAATTCGAATCCGTCCGCCGGATGATTTTTGATAAGATCAAACTCTTCAGGGCTCAGCCTTCCTTTCTTGTTCAACACATCCAGCGGAATTCTCCATTTGCCTATATCATGAAACACGCCGCCGATCGCGATTTCATTTAATTGTTTTTCGTTATATCCTGCCTTTACGGCCATTGCCAGCGTATAGATCGCGACATTGATCGAATGGGAAAAAATATAGTTATCGTGAACAAAAACATTGGTCAATAGGCTCAGCACTCTTTGATTCGTGCGAAGCTCGTAGATAAGATCCTTGAACACTTTTTGCAGTTTATCGGCATTCAAAGGATTCACTGCTCTTAAAACTTTATTGTTTCCGGATTGCAATTGAGCAAAGGTGTCTTGAATCGCATGAGCCGCCTCAATCCGTAATTCCGCCGTTATGTCATCGATGATTTCCAGGTCGTCGGTAGCCTTGTCCTTAATATATAGATGCGGAACATTTCGCCCCTTCAATCCGTCAATCATTCTTTCCGTCAACGCCACGCCTATTCCGAGTAAAACCGTACCTGCATCCGTAAAGATGGGCTTGGCGATCTCCATCCCCGGATAACAATTGGCTATTGAAACTAACCTCATCTTTACGCTCCTTATGCAAGTGCCCTGTTGAAGTCCTTATACCTTTGTAGGAATAGATTTAACCAGTTTTAAGGAAATCGTATCATGGATAAATGAAAAATAGAATGGATTTACTTAAAGAGTTGACATGTAAATTTTTCAAATGATTGTCGAGCGAGATATGGATCCGAGTCGAGGAGGAGTATGTCGAAAGTAGTCGAATATAAGATTTACTGTCCTGCGGATTGTAACAAGAAGGAGAAGTCTATGAAACGGAAATTACTAGCGCTCTTCATCACGCTTGCGATCATCGCCGGCACGTACGGAACAATTCCTGCCATTCTTAAGCACGGCGACAACGGAGCGCCGAAAGCGGCTCGCGGCGTATTGGACTTATCGCAGTGGCGATTCGAGGCAGACGGCGCCGTCAAGCTCGACGGCGAATGGGAATTTTATCCGGAGCGGCTGCTGCAACCGCAGGACTTTGCCGGAGAAAGCTTTCCCTTCCCGCAAACGATTGCCGTACCGGGCTCTTGGTCGGACAAGATGAATACGTTCGGCCAAGCAACGTACCGGCTGCGCGTAAACATAAACGAAGGGAATCAGGTTTACGGCCTGAAAACGTTATCGATTCAAATGGCTGCCCGGATCTTCGTAAACGGTCAAACGGTCGGTGCCAGCGGGAATCCATCGGGTGATCAAACGTACGAAGCTAAGAACAAGCCGATTGTCGGTTATTTTACATTACGGCCCGGTCTTAATGAAGTGATTGTTCAAGTCGCCAACTATGACTTGCCGGCCAGCAGCGGTATCAAACATGCGATTTATTTTGGAATCCAAGGCCAGATTACGAAGCTTCAGTCCAAAGCGCTCGCGTACGATTGGATTACGGTAGCTTCTTTTTTGGTGATGGGACTGTATTTTGTCGGCTTGTCCGCCCAGCGCAGAAAAGATTATTTCCTGCTCAGTTTCGGGTTATTGAGCGTCTTCTTCGCGTTGTATTCGGCGTGCATTGGCGAACGGATTGTGTATGACGTGTTCGGTGACTTTCCGATCTGGATCTTTCTGCGCGTTCAGATTTTTTCCTCGCTTGGAGCTGGCATCGGGGTGCTCCTGTTCGTTTTTTCGGCGTTCCGTCCGTTTTGCTCCGCGCGGCTCGTCCGGATGGGGCTCGTCGCCGGATTGATTCAAATCATTCTTGTTTGTGGGTTTTACAGCTTTACGTACAATGAAGCGATGCGGTTGTTTCATGCGGTATATTCTGTTGCTACAGTTATTTACCTTATGTATGTACTCGTATTGGCCGCTTTGCACAAGACGGAAGGAAGCTTATATTTGGCCGTCGCGGCCATTGCCCTTAACGTGTACGCTTTTGTTCAAAACATAAACGTACATCTCGCAGTTCCCGTCTTCACCTTTCAGCCGGTAACGCCGTTTCTGTTTTTGCTGATGCTGGCGCTCTTCATGTCGATGCGCTTCTCGAATGCTTATAAGCAGAACGTACAAATGTCTGCCCGGCTTATTCAGGCCGATAGGCTGAAGGACGAGTTTCTCGCCAATACGTCCCATGAGCTGAAGACGCCGATTCACGGGATCATCAACCTCTCGCAGGCGGTGCTCGAAGGCGCGGGCAGCCGAATGAACGACGCCGAGCGCGACAATCTGGGGGCTGTCGTGTCCGTTGCGCGGAGACTGGCCAATCTGATCAATGACATTCTCGATTTTTCCAAATTGAAAAATGGAGAGATTGTTCTGAAGCGGAAAGCGGTCGGATTGCGGCCGCTGGTGAGTGTGGTGCTGGAGATGTTCCGGCATATGGCCGGGGGCAAGCAGGTAGCGTTCGTCGATGGGTTGCCCGGCGATCTTCCCGACGCGGATGCCGACGAAGACAGGCTGGCGCAAATTCTGTACAATCTGATCGGCAATGCGCTCAAGTTTACTTCGGAGGGCGAAATTCGCGTGACGGCTCTGGCAAGGAACGGACGGCTGGAAATATCCGTTCACGATACCGGGATCGGCATCCCGCAGGACAAGCAGGAAGCGATCTTCGAGTCGTTCGAACAGGCGGATCAAGCGATTGCGATGGAGTATGGCGGCACAGGGCTGGGACTAAGCATTACCAGACGTCTCGTTGAACTTCATGGCGGGACGATTCGCGTGGAATCGGAAGTTGGCAAAGGCTCGGTATTCACGTTTACGATGCCGGCGGCAACCGGAGCAACCGGCATAGCAGCGAAGCAGGAAGCTGTCGCCGTACTGCCGCGCGGATTGGCGGAGTTGGCCGCAGGAGCGGTAGCTCCGTCGCAGGGGGCGGTCCGAACGGACAGAGGAGGGGAATTCACCATACTGGTCGCGGATGACGACCCGGTTAACCGGCAAGTGCTGATCAGTCTCTTGTCTTCAGACCATTGCTCCGTCATCGCTGTTTTGGACGGGAAGGAAGCATTGCGCGAAATTGAACAAAATCGGCGCATAGACTTGGCGGTGCTCGATCTGATGATGCCCGGCATGTCCGGTTACGAAGTGTGCCGGAGTATCCGCGAGCGGTACTCGTTGTCCGAGCTCCCGGTGCTGCTGCTGACGGCGAGAAACCGACCGGAGGACATAGTGGCTGCTTTCGAAGCTGGGGTGAACGATTTTCTCGGCAAACCGGTCGAGGCTGGAGAGCTCAGAGCGCGCATCTGGACGCTCCTGGAAATGAAAACGTCGGTCAGCGAGTTGATCAGCTCGGAGATGGCTTTCCTGCAGGCGCAGATCAAGCCGCATTTTCTGTTTAACGCGCTCACTACGATCATGTCGGTCAGCTACACCGATGTCGGCAAAGCGCAGATGCTGCTTGGGGAACTGAGCCAATATTTGCGGAGCAGCTTTGATTTTCAAAACCGTGAGCGGCTTGTGCCGATTCGCAAGGAACTGGAGCTTGTAGAGGCTTACCTGAATATCGAGAAAGCGCGGTTTGGCGAACGGCTGCAAACGATTTGCGAGGTTGACGGAAGCGTCAACAGCCTGATTCCTCCGCTTGTCATTCAACCGATCGTGGAAAATGCGGTCAGGCACGGCGTTATGGAGCAGACGAATGGGGGAACCGTGCGTATCTCGGTAACAGAGGAGGAAGACGCCGTCGTAATCGTCGTAGCGGATGATGGTAAGGGAATTTCAGAGGAAACGTTGGCTGCGTTGAAAGAACAACGGGGCGGCTTGGGCGGCGTCGGTCTGACCAATATTGAACGCCGCTTGCGCGGCTTGTACGGTACAGGGTTGAAGTTCGAGAGTGTGCAGGGGCGAGGAACGAAAGTAACGATACGGATTCCTGCGAGGTGATGCGAATATGCTGCGTGCGATTCTGGTTGATGACGAAGAGCCGGTGCTGAATTATATGGAAAGGCTGCTTGGCGCAAATGGAAATGTCGAGATTGTCGGAAAGTTTATCCGACCGGAAGAAGCGATCGATAGAGTCCGGATTGAGCAGATTGATGTCGTGTTTCTCGATATCCAGATGCCTGGGATGACCGGCATCGAAGCTGCCGAATACTTGATGGAGTCGGCTCCGAGAATAGATATCGTTTTTGTTACGGCATACAATCAGTATGCGGTCGAAGCCTTTGAACTGAGCGCCGTCGATTATGTGTTGAAGCCGCCAACGGCTGACAGGCTGAATAAGACGATTGAACGTTTGTTGTGGAGACGGATAGCTCGGGATCGGGAAGGGCTGATGGAGCGAAACGAAGCGAGCGGGGCTGATGAGGCGGTTCGGGCAGGCTTTTACAGCTTCGGACGCTTTGAATGGATCGTTGCTGCGCAATCGGGGACGGCAGCAGTGAAATGGAGAAGATCCAAAGAACGAGAGTTGATGGCGTATCTGGTGCACAACCGCAACCGATTCGTTCTGAAAGAGAAAATTCTTGATGATCTTTGGGGAGGCACAAAGCCGGAACAAGCCGCCAATTTTTTACATACTTGCGTGTACAGCATCCGAAAAAAGATGAATAGCTTCGGGCTTACCCCTATGCTGGAGTATCGGAATAGCGGATATCGGCTGGAAATGGGGGAGTCGTGGTGCGATGCGGATGAATATGAGCGAATGGCCGGCGGTGACATGGAGATTAATTCGGGCAATATCGGCGAATTCGAAACGATCGCCAAATTGTACAAAGGAAATTACATGGAAGATGACGGATTCCTCTGGGCGCGTGAAGCGGAAGGGAAATGGAAGGACGCCTATGTCGTATTCATGAAGCGTATGGCGGACTACTACATTTCTGCGAACAAACTTAAATCGGCTGCAAGCTGCCTGCAAAGCGCTCTGCAGAGGAACCCGTTCCCCGACGATATCAACGAGACGATCCTTCAGGTGTATGCGAGGTTGGGAGACCGGCAGTCGTTGATCCGGCATTACGAACAGTTTGCGAAGCTATTGAAAGAAGAATTGGGCATTGCACCGATGGAAACTACGGTTCAATTGTTCGAACGATTGTGCAGCGGCAGCGCCAGCGATATTACGTTGGCGTGAGCCGCTTTTTTTGTGGGTCAGAATTTGGTCAGAGCGCTATGCTATGCTGAAATATGTCGGTTTATGTGGAAAATATGTGGTCGAGAGGCTGCAATAATTATAGGAGGAGTGTAACTTGAAATATTTTAATCGTTTGAAAGAAGGAAATAGAAGTCCCTTTAGTAGGACAGCAATAGGACGGAAGAGTCTTTTGATGATTGCAGCACTTTGCTTAATGATGTTTTATTTCTTTACTATGCCTGCAAAGGCTTCTGTGACCTACGACTCTACAAAATTTAGTACTATTAATGGATCTGGGACAAGTATAACAGATGGTAATTTTAAATTTACTTCTTCAGACAGTACTGGGGTTGTAAACGTTAATGTTGATCAATATGGGGTTTATTCATCATCCACACAGACATCGGGAATTATTAATATTTCCTCTGCGACTAGTAGTAATGTATTTACGATAGAGAAACTATCAGTGAATGTCTTTGATAGTGCAACAAACTCAGCCACATTTACTGTGACTTTTGATGACAGTTCTAGCTCATATACTGCAACTGTAAGCAGAACTAGTAATGATCGCCAGGCTATCGTCAACAGTAACACATTAAATTATAAAGATTTTACATTTCCTACACCAATTACCACTAGTGCCGTTCACATTCAGATAAGTGTTAACGCAAGTAATATATATAATCTTACTTCTGTGGATAGCTTTCAGGTGAGTGCACTTCCTGCAGTACCTGCGCCGACAGCAAGCGTGACCGCAGCTACGATTCCGAATACAACGAATGTGACGACAGCGCAAAGCACAGAAGCAGGCACGCTGTATCTGGTGCTTGACAGTGCAAACATCACGACAGTGATTGCAGCGGATGATGCGGTAACGGGAGGCACAGCAAAGAAAGCAACAGGTGTTACGGCGAATACACCGACGATGATCAGTACAGCAAGTTTAGCTGACGGAAACTATAAAGTGATTGCCGTGGATGCAGCAGGGAACGTATCAGCGGAATCAACGGGTACAATTACAATTGATTCGACAGCGCCAACGTTAAGCTTAACCAGTGCAAGTGCAACGACCGAAACGACGACAACCTTAAACTTCACATCGGATGAAGCAGGAACCTACTACTACGTAGTCTATGCAGCGGCAGACGCAGCACCGAATGCGGCAGCAATTGAAGCACAAGGAACAGCCGTAGCCAAAGGAACAGCGGCAGCAGGCGCAACAGCGAACACGGCTAGCGTATCAGGCTTGACCGCATCCACAGCGTACAAGGCCTATGCCATCGTCAAGGACGCGGCTGGCAATGCTTCGAGCGTAGCGACAATCCCGTTCACAACGATAGCAACGCCGGATACAACAGCGCCAACGTTAAGCTTAACCAGTGCAAGTGCAACGACCGAAACGACGACAACCTTAAATTTCACATCGAATGAAGCAGGAACCTACTACTATGTTGTCTATGCAGCGGCAGACGCAGCGCCGGATGCGGCAGCGATTGAAGCACAAGGAACAGCCGTAGCCAAAGGAACAGCGGCAGCAGGCGCAACAGCGAACTCGGCTAGCGTATCTGGCTTGACCGCATCCACAGGGTACAAGGCCTATGCCATCGTCAAGGACGCGGCTGGCAATGTTTCGAGCATAGCGACAATCCCGTTCACAACGCCGGATACAACAGCGCCAGCGTTAAGCTTAACCAGTGCAAGTGCAACGACCGAAACGACAACAACCTTAAATTTCACATCGAATGAAGCAGGAACCTACTACTACGTTGTCTATGCAGCGGCAGACGCAGCGCCGAATGCGGCAGCGATTGAAGCACAAG
>NZ_JBHSMH010000097.1:41483-42274 GCF_042655365.1 Cohnella suwonensis
GGTACAAGGCCTATGCCATCGTCAAGGACGCGGTTGGCAATGCTTCGAGCGTAGCGGCAATTCCGTTCACAACGATAGCAACGCCGGATACAACAGCGCCAACGTTAAGCTTAACCAGTGCAAGTGCAACGACCGAAACGACGACAACCTTAAACTTCACATCGGATGAAGCAGGAACCTACTACTATGTTGTCTATGCAGCGGCAGACGCAGCGCCGAATGCGGCAGCGATTGAAGCACAAGGAACAGCCGTAGCCAAAGGAACAGCGGCAGCAGGCGCAACAGCGAACACGGCTAGCGTAACTGGTTTAACCGCATCCACAGCGTACAAGGCCTATGCCATCGTCAAGGACGCGGCTGGCAATGCTTCGAGCGTAGCGACAATCCCGTTCACAACGATAGCAACGCCGGATACAACAGCGCCAACGTTAAGCTTAACCAGTGCAAGTGCAACGACCGAAACGACGACAACCTTAAATTTCACATCGAATGAAGCAGGAACCTACTACTATGTTGTCTATGCAGCGGCAGACGCAGCGCCGAATGCGGCAGCGATTGAAGCACAAGGAACAGCCGTAGCCAAAGGAACAGCGGCAGCAGGCGCAACATCGAACTCGGCTAGCGTATCTGGCTTGACCGCATCCACAGGGTACAAGGCCTATGCCATCGTCAAGGACGCGGCTGGCAATGTTTCGAGCGTAGCGGCAATTCCGTTCACAACGATAGCAACGCCGGATACAACAGCGCCAACGTTAAGCTTAACCAGTGCAAGTGCAACGACCGAAACGACG
>NZ_JBHSMH010000097.1:42409-43315 GCF_042655365.1 Cohnella suwonensis
TGTCTATGCAGCGGCAGACGCAGCGCCGAATGCGGCAGCGATTGAAGCACAAGGAACAGCCGTAGCCAAAGGAACAGCGGCAGCAGGCGCAATAGCGAACACGGCTAGCGTATCAGGCTTGACCGCATCCACAGCGTACAAGGCCTTTGCCATCGTCAAGGATGCGGCTGACAATGCTTCGAGCGTAGCGGCAATCCCGTTCACAACGATAGCAACGCCGGATACAACAGCGCCAGCGGTAAGCTTACCAGATACATCGAACACCGGGGTCGAAGTGCTGGTCAATGGCAAGGCTGAGAACGCAGGCACGGCAACAACAACCAAAGTAAATGAGCAAACGGTAACCACCGTTGAGGTCGATTCGAAGAAGCTGGAGGACAAGCTCGCGGCGGAAGGCGAACATGCCGTGATTACGATTCCAGTGAGTACGAAATCCGATGTCGTGATCGGAGAGCTTGACGGCCAAATGGTCAAAAACATGGAGCAAAAGCAGGCGGTCGTTGAAATCAAAACGGAGAATGCGACCTATACGTTGCCTGCGCAGCAGATCAATATAGACTCGATATCGGATCAGCTCGGCATAAGCATTCAGCTTCAGGATATTAAGGTAAAGATCGAAATTTCCAAACCAACAGCGGACACGGTGAAAATCGTGGAAAACTCGGCAGCTAAAGGGGAGTTAACCCTTGTCGTGCCGCCGCTCAACTTTACGGTAAAAGCCAATTACGGGGACACCACGATTGACGTGTCCAAGTTCAACGCTTACGTGGAAAGAACGATTGCGATTCCGGGCGGTGTAGACCCGGGCAAAATCACGACCGGGGTCGTTGTTGACCCGGACGGAACCGTTCGCCATGTACCGACCAAGATCGTCGTCATTGACGGCAAGTACTATGCGAAAGTGAA
>NZ_JBHSMH010000097.1:43325-47522 GCF_042655365.1 Cohnella suwonensis
GACGAACAGTACGTATTCCGTCGTATGGCATCCTCTGGAGTTTAAGGATGTCGCGCAGCACTGGGCGAAGGATGCGGTAAACGACATGGGCTCGCGGATGGTCATCAGCGGCATCGGCAATGACATGTTCAATCCTGATCAAGATATTACGCGCGCGGAGTTTGCAGCGATTATGGTTCGGGGATTGGGGCTGAAGCTGGAGAACGGTTCAAGTCCATTTGCGGACGTGAAGACAACGGACTGGTACAGCACCGCGATTCAAACCGCCTACGCGTACAAACTGATCAGCGGGTTTGAAGACGGCAGCTTCCGCCCGATGGACAAGATCACACGGGAGCAAGCGATGACGATCATCGCGAAAGCGATGGAAATAACCGGTCTTGGGGCGAGCCTTGGGGCCAAAGCAGCAGATGAGCTTCTGAGTCCCTTCGCCGATGCGAGCAACGTATCGGAGTGGGCGAAGAACGGTATTGCCGACTGCTTGCAGGTCGGAATCGTCTCCGGCAGAAGCGGCACACAACTCGCGCCAAAAGCGTATATTTCCAGAGCGGAGGTCGCGGCCATCGTGCAGAGACTTCTGCAAAAGTCTGAACTGATTTAATACACAGGTGTAAATTTCAGGGTTATTCAGCAAGCGGTCAAACTAACTGCTTGAGGGATAACCCTTTTTTCATACTACCTGCTGCTATTCGCGAATCAGATAGGCTAAATTCACTCAATTGCAAACCCGAGATAGGACGAAATCGGCTTACTCACGCAGAAATGGCAGCCATGGTTGCAATATCGGCGAATTCGAAACGATCGCCAATTGTACAAAGGAAATTATATGGAAGATGACGGGTTCCTCTGGGCCCGTGAAGCGGAGGGGAAATGGAAGGACGCCTATGTCGCATTCATGAAGCGAATGGCGGACTACTACATTCTCGCGAACAAGCTTAAATCGGCTGCAGCTTGCCTGCAAAGCGCTCTGCATAGGAACCCGTTCCCCGACGATATCAACGAGACTATCCTCCAGGTGTATGCGCGGATGGGCGATCGGCAGTCGATGATCCGGCATTACGAACAGTTTGCGAAGCTATTGAAAGAAGAATTGGACATTGCACCGATGGAAACTACGGTTCAATTGTTCGAACGATTGTGCAGCGGCAGCGCCAGCGATATTTCGTTGGCGTGAGCCGCTTTTTTTGCGGGTCAGAATGTAGTCAGAGCGCTATGCTATGCTGAAATATGTCGGTTTGTGTGGAAAGTCAACGCTAGGGTTTACTACAAGAATATAAGGTGGAGAGAGTATGCAAAAACAATGGAAACGAGTCACGTCGCTCCTGCTGGCCTTTTTGATAGCTGCGAATGTGATTTTGGGATTGCCTGCGGGTTGGGGAGGACAAGCCTATGCTTCAAGCAGTGACATCATCACGACAGTGGCTGGAACAGGTACTGGGGGCTATTCGGGAGACGGAGGAGCGGCGACTTTGGCCGAATTGGACGGTCCATCTGGAATGGCGGTAGACAGCAGCGGTAATCTGTATATTGCGGATTCAAATAACAACATTATACGGAAAGTAGCAAAGGACGGTACGATCAGCACGGTGGCCGGAACGGGCGTTCAGGGTTATTTTGGAGACGGAGGACCGGCGACATCGGCCCAATTTTACTCGCCAAGTGGAGTGGCGGTAGACAGCAGCGATAATCTGTATATCGCGGATACGAATAACTTCCGAATACGGAAAGTAGCAACGGACGGTACGATCAGCACGGTGGCGGGAACGGGCGTTTGGGGCAATTCGGGAGACGGAGGACTGGCGACGTTGGCCAAATTTTACTCGCCAAGTGGAGTGGCGGTAGACAGCAGCGATAATCTGTATATAGCGGATAGTAGTGACAACAGGATACGGAAAGTAGCAACGGACGGAACGATCAACACGGTGGCCGGAAATGGCAGTAATGGTTATTCTGGAGAAGGACCGGCGACATTGGTCAAATTGAACAATCCAAGGGGAATCGCGGTAGATAGCATCGGGAATCTGTATATAGCGGATTATCAAAGCAACCGAATACGGAAAGTGACGGGCGGTACGATCAGCACGGTGGCGGGAACAGGCTCTGTTGCCTATTCGGGAGACGAAGGAATGGCGATCTCGACCAATATGGCTTATCCAACTGGAGTTGCAGTAGACAGCAGCGACAATTTGTATATAGCGGATTTTCAAAATTCCGTAATATGGAAAGTAATGGTAACGGACGGTACGATCAGCAAGGTGGCGGGAATAGGTGGTACTTCTGGCTATTCGGGAGACGGAGGAGCGGCGACCTTGGCCAAATTGCAAAACCCAAGGGGAGTGGCGGTAGACAGTAGCGGGAATGTATATATAGCGGATTCCTCTGACCGTATACGGAAGATGGGGAAGTACACCGTGACCTTCAATAGCAATGGCGGTTCGGCGGTGAGCAGCCAGTCAATGAGCTATGACGGTACGGGTACGGCAACGGAGCCGACTGATCCGACGAGGGCAGGGTACAGCTTCGGAGGCTGGTACAAGGACAGCGGCTTGACAGCGCAATTCAATTTCACAGAGTTTATCACTGGGGATAAGACGCTGTATGCGAAGTGGACGGCAGTGCCAGTGACGGGAGTGACGCTGGATGCCGGCACGTTGACGTTGACGGCAGGAGGAAGCACGGCTGCGCTGACGGAGACCGTCTCGCCAAGCAACGCACTGAATAAGAATGTAACATGGACGAGCAGCAACCCGTCGGTAGCGACGGTAAGCAGCAGCGGCGTGGTAACGCCAGTGGCAGCGGGAACGGCGACGATAACGGTGACCACGACAGATGGAAGCAAAACGGCGACGAGTGCAGTGACGGTGAGCGCGGCAACGGTGCCGGTGACAGGAGTGGCGCTGGATCAGAGCACGCTATCGCTGACGGTAGGAGGAACTGTGGGCACGTTGGCAGAGACGGTGTCCCCGAGCAACGCGACGGACAAGAGCGTGACGTGGTCGAGCAGCAACCCGTTGGTAGCGACGGTGAGCAGCAGCGGCGTGGTAACGCCAGTGGCAGCGGGAACGGCGACGATAACGGTGACCACGACAGATGGAAACAAAACGGCGACGAGTGCAGTGACGGTGAGCGCGGCAACGGTGCCGGTGACAGGAGTGGCGCTGGATAAGAGCACGCTATCGCTGACGGTAGGAGGAACTGTGGGCACGTTGGCAGAGACGGTGTCCCCGAGCAACGCGACGGACAAGAGCGTGACGTGGTCGAGCAGCAACACGTTGGTAGCGACGGTAAGCAGCAGCGGCGTGGTAACGCCAGTGGCAGCGGGAAAGGCGACGATAACGGTGACCACGACAGATGGAAGCAAAACGGCGACGAGTGAAGTAACGGTGAGCGCGGCAACGGTGCCGGTGACAGGAGTGGCGCTAGATAAGAGCACGCTTGCGCTGACGGTAGGAGGAACTGTGGGCACGTTGGCAGAGACGGTGTCCCCGAGCAACGCGACGGACAAGAGCGTGACGTGGTCGAGCAGCAACACGTTGGTAGCGACGGTGAGCAGCAGCGGCGTGGTAACGCCAGTGGCAGCGGGAACGGCGACGATAACGGTGACCACGACAGATGGAAGCAAAACGGCGACGAGTGCAGTGACGGTGAGCGCGGCAACGGTGCCGGGAGCACCACCGACACCAGATACATCGAACACACCAAACACCGGGGTAGACGTGTTGGTCAATGGCAAGGCTGAGAGCGCAGGCACGGCAACAACAACCAAAGTAAATGAGCAATCGGTAACGACCGTTGCGGTCGATTCGAAGAAGCTGGAGGACAAGCTCGCGGCGGAAGGCGAACATGCCGTGATTACGATTCCAGTGAATACCAAATCCGATGTCGTGATCGGAGAGCTTGACGGCCAAATGGTCAAAAACATGGAACAAAAGCAGGCGGTCGTTGAAATCAAAACGGAGAATGCGACCTATACGTTGCCTGCGCAGCAGATCAACATTAGTGCAATTTCGGATCAGCTCGGCAAAAGCATTCAGCTTCAGGATATTAAGGTAAAGATCGAAATTTCCAAACCAACAGCGGACACGGTGAAAATCGTAGAAAACTCGGCAGCTAAAGGGGAGTTAACCCTTGTCGTGCCGCCGCTCAACTTTACGGTAAAAGCCAATTACGGGGACACCACGATTGACGTGTCCAAGT